>NZ_JBFAOJ010000045.1:0-72427 GCF_040675205.1 Streptosporangium sp. NPDC049644
TCCGCGTATCTCATACCTTCAGGTCTACACCTACGCGAACAACGAACTGGAAGCGGCCCCGTGCACATCGTCACGCCGAGATTTCATGGTCAGTAGATGGTGGCGCGGCTGCGCCCAGCAGTCGGGCGCTCGAGGCGATGGTGGCGTCAGGTTGGGTGAGTTAACGGTGGCCGAGGCCGCTCGTCCCCCATTGGTCGTGATGGATGGCGGCGGCCAGCGGGCGCCGTCGCCGCCATCCGTGCCGTTCCAGATCAGGGGCCTCTTCGAGGTGGGTGACGGGACCGAGACACAGCCACGCGACCGGACGGATCCGAACGGGGATACCGAGCAGGTCCCGCACAAAAGGCTCACGGTAGAACGACACCCAGCCGATGCCGAGCCGTTCGGCGGTCGCGGCCAGCCACAGGTTCTGGATGGCCAGGCACACCGAGTACAGGCCGGCGTCGGCGATGGCGTGGCGGCCGAGCACCGCGGGACCGCCCCTGTCCTGGTCATAGGTGACCACGACGGACAGCGTCGACTCGCGCACTCCGTCGATCTTGATCTGGGCGAACCGCCGGGCGGCCTCGCCATCGAGGGTGGCGGCGAAGGTCGCCCGCTCGTGCTGGACGTGGTCGTGGAAGGCGCCGCGGATCTCGGCGTCGCGCACCACGACGAAGTCCCACGGCTGGGACAGCCCGACGCTGGGGGCGGCGTGAGCCGCCGACAGCACGCGGTGCAGCACCTCGTCCGGCACGGGTCCGCCGGTGAACTGGCCTCGCACGTCGCGGCGGCGATGAATGACATCGTAAAGCTGGCTGTTCATGGGCAGGCTCCCGCTGCGTCGTGCCCCTGGCGGGGCGATGGGCGCGAGGCCGGTCTTCGGACTCCCGGATCAACGCCTGACCGCCCGCCTTCCCAGCCCTTACGAGCCAGTGGCTGTGCTTCGCACGTGGACGGCGGCTTCCCGGTCACCGCGGCGGGCCCGTGCCGGAATCACACCGGCTTCCCGATTCTCCTCGCGACCGCAAGGCACCTCGCAACAGTTCGCCGAGAGTATGGTAGTTGATCACCTCACCGCTTGCGATTGTGGCCGGGCCGGGTCCTTGACCCCTTACAAGAACAATTCGGCAATTCTCAGCGACGCTTGCCGCCTTGCCGGTGAGCGTTCTTGTCCGCGCCGGACTGGGCCTTGCGGCCCAGGTCGCTTTTGGCGCTGGGGCTGTTCGGGTTCTTCGCGGTGTTGGACATGATGCGCGCCTTGGCGCCCTCGTCCCACGGTGTGGGCTTGTCTTTGCTCATGTCCTGGGCCTACCCGGGTGGCTCGGATTCTTTCGGCAATCGCGTCGACCAGCTCGGCGCCGCGAGACGCCGGCACCTCGGCGTGCTCCTGGTCCTCGTCGTCGGGAGGGCTCGCGTTCTTTTCGGCAACCGGCTGTCGAGGGCCTAGTGCTGCGTTCCTGAATGAGGGCGGAGATCCCTGCTGACCTGGGGGTAATGATGGTCTCAGGGGGATTGTCATGCCGAAACTGCTGCATGCGCGTCCGCCGACGGACGCTGAAGAGGAGCGGAAGATCCGCAAGCTGGCCGGGGCTCGTCATGCCCCGGCCGACTGGATCAGGAGAGCGCAGATCATCGTGTTCAGCTGGCAAGGGCTGCGCACCAGTGCCATCGCGGCCAAGCTGGGCTGTCACATGCAGACCGTGCGCGAGCGGATCGAGCGGTTCAACGCCGAAGGCCTGGCCGGGCTGGGCGATCGGCCCGGGGCAGGCCGCAAGCCACGCATCACCGAGCTCGAACGCGGGCAGCTCATCGCGCTGGCGCGCTCGACTCCGCCCGGACGGCTGGTCCGCGACGAGGCCGGGGACCTGGCCGCAGACGAGGAGGCCGGCCCCGCCGAGTGGACGCTGGACAGTCTGACCGCCGCCGCCCGCGCCCAAGGCATCGTCATCGCGCGCAGCCAGGTCCGCCGGATCCTGCGAGCGGAGAAGGTCCGCTGGCGCCATCCCCGCTCCTGGACCACCTCGACCGATCCGGACTTCGCCCCAAAAGAGCCGAGGTCATCGGCCTCTACGCCCAGCCGCCACCCGGCACCACGGTCATCTGCGCCGACGAGCTGGGACCGGTGACCCCGCGCACCTTCGCACCCGCGCCCGCCTGGTCGCCCGACGGACACCGGATCAAAGCGCCGCTGACCTACTCCCGCGGCACCGACAAGAGCTGGGTATACGGCGGCCTGCGCATCCGCGACGGCACCGAACTCACCTTCTGTGCGCCCTCGCGCAACAGCGACGGCTGGATCCAGCTGCTGACCCAGATCGGCAAGGCCAACCGGCGCGGCCCGATCGTGGTCATCACCGACGACCTCTCCAGCCATTCCAGCTGGAAGGTCCGCCAATGGCTACTGCGCCATCCACGGATCCGCCAGGTGTTCATCCCGATCAAGGCCTGCTGGCTGAACCTGGCCGAGGGCTGGTGGCGGCTGCTACGCCGGGCCGCGTTCGCCGGGCAGACCTTCGCTGATGCCACCGAGATCGCCCACGCGGTCACCCTCGCCACCGCGCAACTCAACGCCCGCGCCCACCCCTGGGTCTGGGGGCGACCACCGCCACAGCCCCGAACCCTACGCCGCAAATTCGTCTACCTGCTATGAGGAACGCAGCACTAGGCCTTCGAGGAGGCTAAGTGCAGGAATTAGCGGTAGCGACCTGTGACTTCTTCGCTTGTTAGCGATCCGTGATTTGTTGATCAGTGGGTACGGCGGCGGGGTGCCAGGATCTCGGTGATCTTGGCGATGGCTTCGGCGCCGGGTTTGACGTAGCGCATGGCGGTGCGGGGGTTCTTGTGCCGGGTCTTGCCCATGATGAGCTGCAGCGGGATCTCGGCTTCGCCGAGATGGGTGGCGGCGCTGTGGCGCAGCTGGTGCAGATCGAGCCCGGCGTACTTCTCCAGCAGGACGCGAGCGCGGTCGTAGCCAAGTCGGGCGTGGCCGGTGTGCGGGCAGATGTCGGCGGCCGCCGGGCGGCGTGCCGGGACCGGGCGCCGTTCGGACAGGAACAGCGGACCATGTGTGCGCGTGCTGCCGTCGGGCAGGCGCAGGAGCCGGGGCAGCAGGTGGGCGGTGCCGCTGTCCCAGTACACCCATTCGATGGCGCCGCCCTTGGAGCGGACGGGGGCGCGGCGGTGTTCCAGGTCGAGGTCCTCGAGGTTCAGCGCCAAGATCTCCGCGGCTCTGGCCGCCGTTTCGTAGAGCATCCGCCACAGGGTCTTCTCACGGAGCGGGATGTCACGGCGTGACAGCAGCCGGTGGATGGTGCTCTTGGCCACCGCGCGGGTCTCATCCGCGCTCTCCTTGCGGCGCTCGGCATCAGCCGGGACGGACGGGGCGGCCCAGTGCTTCTTGGTCTGGCACCAGAGCAGCCAGGAGGTGATGGCGGCGCGGTTGCGGTTCCAGGTCGCCGGCGCGCATTGGCCCCATAGTTCGGTGAGCGCGGCGCCGATCTCGGTGTCGGTGACGTCGGCGAGCGGCCGATCCCGGCCGAGCAGGGCGATGGTGCGGTCGATGGCCGAGGCGTAGGCGCGGTGGGTGTTGGGGTTGGCGGTGCGCGGGGTGGCGAGGAAGGCGTCGGCGGCCGCGGCGAGGCTGACGCCTCCGCCGCGCAGGGCGGTGATCTTCGGCGCGGCGCTCATGCCGGCCGCCGCGCGACCCCGGCGGCGATGTACCGGGTAACGTGCCGGAGTCGCGCACCGCCCCGGCGGACGGTTCTCCTGGTCGCCGCGCCGCCATGATCGCTCATGTACGTGATAATAGATCGTTATCATGTACATGAGCGGTAGTAGTGGCTGCCCTCTTCGCACGCTCACGGGCCGCCGTGACGCGATGGAGGCTTCGGTCCTCCTCAGTGGGTGAGGAGTACCCCTCCTACGTTGGCGTCGTGGGTCGCGCCTCCTCCGTCGCCGTCCGCCGGCTGAGCGGGGAGGCGGACGGACCGCCGTACAAGCCCCCGGCTGAAGCTCCACCACCACAGCGCCGGAAATGCGACATTCAGTCATAACTTCCACCTAGCATCTCCGTATGGGACAATAGGGCAGGTCAGGCTGCTTCAGCCTTCCCCCTCGAGCAGAACGATGGAGAGGGACGGCTATGGAGATCACGCCGAAGGCTGTCGCCATCCCCAAGGAGACCGACCACCTGGAGCAGGGCAAGTACGGCCCCATCTACTCGCGGACCCCGGCGTGTTACGGGTTCACCATCATCGCCGACATCAAGCCCGGCCGGGCGGAGGCGATCCGTAGCCACGGCCACGTGCTGGCCAAGGCGCTGGAGGACGACCCGCACCTGCTCGCGCCGCTGAAACTGCACTATCTGCGCTGGGTGCTGTTCGACGACGACACCCGTTTCATGTACCAGGGGATCTTCGACACCGACTTCGACAAGTACACCGAGGACGCCGTCGCACTGTTCAGCAAGGTGGGGGTGAGCACGGTCTTCGAGAACCTCGTGGGGTTCCCCGAGGACTGGAAGAGCAACCCCGAGGCGTTCGTCAGGTACGTGCGCGAGCACCAGTGCCCGAGCTTCATCGAGTACGGCGAGTACCCCTACGTCAGCGCCGACGAGATCAAGAAGGCCCTGCGGATCAAGAGCGCCCTGGCGGAGATGCTCGACCAGTTGCAGTGACATCGACCAGCGCTTTGCGGAGTTCGACATGAGCCAGTCCATGACCGCGCGGACCTACAACCAGAACCATGTGCCGCGGCCGTACGCCCCCGGCCGGCGCCGGTTGAGCATCTACGTCGCGTGGAGCTATCCCGCCGAGGCCAGCGCAGACGTGACCCGGCTGGACGACCGGTTCTCCACGATGACCGAGGTGCGGCGCGTGCAGTGGCCGGCCTACGAGGACCCGCAATGGTCGGATCCGCTGCGCTTCCAGCAGGGCATCGCGGGCGGGCTGGAGCTGTTCTTCTGGGGCTGGCTGCCGTTCCAGCAGTTCGTCGAGGAGAGGACCGGATTTCAGGTCCCCGTGTACCAGCGCGTCGACCAGGCGGGCTTCCACACCCCGCTGGACGAGCGGGTGCTGGCCGACACCGACACCCTGTTCGTGTGGGGGCTGGACCACATGATCACCGGGCAGGACGCCACGCCCTCGGAGGTCGAGGCGCTGCGTGACTGGCTCACCCGTGAAGGGACCTGCCTGGCCCTGGGGCCGCATCATGACGTCGGCGCTTCGGACGACATGGCGGTCCGCAACATGGAATATCACCATCACGGCGACGCGCTGGTGCCCCGCCGGCAACGCTTCGGCAGGTACACCCGGTCGCTGATGGAAGGGCTGGGGATACCGGTCGAGAACCGTTACGGTCTCCGTCCCGCCGTGACGGACACGGGCAAGAGCGCCCCGCTGTCGATCGCCAGGGACCTGGACACCAAGGGGTGGCTGGAAGGGGTCTCCAGCTTCAACTTCCACATGCACTTGCCCCACTACGCCGTGACCACCGACGACCCGAACATCATTCATGTGCTGGGCAGGCAGCCGATCGACATGTCCAGGCCGCCGCACCCGTTCACCGAGGCAGGCAACACCGAGTTCAACATGTTCCTGTGGATGCCACCCGCCGGCGATCGGGCGGGGGACATCATCTTCGCCGACACCACGATCTTCAGCTCGCTGTTCGGGGTCGACGAGAGCCTGCGCACCTTCTGGAACAACCTCGTCTCGGCGAAGTAGGACAACGGGAAGGCGGATTCCGGTGAGTGAGCGCACCCACGCCCAGGTCGAGCTCGACCTCGACGACATCCAGCGCGGCGTTCTCAGCCCCAGGCCGACGCCGTACGCGGCGACCTACATCCTGTTCCGCATCGACGACCGCGACCACGGGCGGGAGCTGATGCGGCGCGTGAGCGCCGTGGTGACCTCGGCCGCCGACGCGGTCAGTCCGCTGGGCGAGACCTGGGTCAGCGTCGCGCTCACCTACCACGGCCTCAGGGCGCTCGGCCTTCGCCAGGAGTGGCTGGACACCTTCGCCTGGGAGTTCCGGCAGGGCATGGCGGCACGGGCCGGCGCGCTGGGCGATGTTGGCGAGAACAGCCCCAAAAGCTGGGAGTCCCCGCTCGGCACATCTGACGTCCACGTGGTTCTGGTGGCGCTCGCACCCGACAGCGCGCAACTGGAGGCCGCCATCGACCGTGCCCGAACCGTCTACGACGCGCTTCCCGGTGTGACGGCGATCTGGCGGCAGAACTGCCACGCGCTGCCCACCGAGACCGAACCCTTCGGCTACCGTGACGGCATCAGTCACCCCGCCGTCGAGGGCAGCGGCATAGCCGGGTCCAACACGCTGGAGGCGCCGTTCAAGGCCGGCGAGTTCGTACTCGGCTACCCCGACGAGCTCGGCGGCATCCAGACCACTCAGCCTGAGGTGCTGGGGCACAACGGCAGCTACGTGGCCTTCCGCAAGCTCCACCAGCGCGTCGGCGCCTTCCGGCGCTACCTCAGGGACAACGCCACCGGTCCCGAGGACGAGGAACTGCTGGCAGCGAAGATCATGGGGCGCTGGCGCAGCGGCGCGCC
Organism: Streptosporangium sp. NPDC049644; assembly: GCF_040675205.1. Taxonomy (NCBI): domain Bacteria; kingdom Bacillati; phylum Actinomycetota; class Actinomycetes; order Streptosporangiales; family Streptosporangiaceae; genus Streptosporangium; species Streptosporangium sp. NPDC049644. The sequence continues at coordinate 6,549 of NZ_JBFAOJ010000045.1, forward strand.
CCTGGCCCTCAGCCCATCGCACGACGATCCCTGCCTCGACGCCGACCCGTACCGCAACAGCTTCCTCTACCAGCGGGACGACCCGGCGGGATTCATCACTCCCTGCGGCAGCCACATCCGCCGGGGCAACCCCCGGGACGCGGCTGTGGCCGGGGTGCCGAGGCTGCACCGGATGATCAGGCGAGGCACCGTGTACGGCCCGCCGCTGCCCGATGGCGTGCTGGAGGACGACGGCGCTGACCGGGGGTTGATGTTCGCCTTCGTCGGAGCCCATCTCGGGCGGCAGTTCGAGTTCGTCCAATCCGAATGGATGAACGACGGCGTCTTCTTCGGCGCGGGGGACGCGAAGGACCCTGTCGTCGGCTCCGGCGACGGCTCTGGTGATTTCACGATCCCCCAGCGTCCCGTACGGCGGCGCCTGCTCGCCCTGCCGCGCTTCGTCGTCACGCGCGGTGGCGAATACTGCTTCATGCCCGGATTGACCGCGCTGCGCTGGCTCGGCGACCTCTCAGACTGACCGAACCGACGCCAGGAGCGACATGAACGCGCCGCAACTGCTGTTCAACGCCATCACGATCGTCTTCATCGCGGCCACCATGTTCGCCGCCGGTCTCGGGACGACGCTGTCGGCCCTGCGCGCGGTCCTGACGAACGTCGTGCTGCTCGTGCTCGTGCTCCTGACCAACCTGGTAATCGTCCCGCTCCTTGGCTGGGGTGTAGCCGCGCTGTTCGGCCTGCCCGCGGCGGCCTCCGTCGCGCTGCTCCTGATCGCGTCCTCACCCGGCGGGCCGTTCGGCGCGAAACTCGGCATGGTGCAAAACGGCGACGTGGTCGCGGGCGCGGCCATGCAGGTGCTGCTGGCCGCCATCGGCAGCATCACCTTCGGACCGACCGCGAACGTCCTGCTCAAGGCGGCGGCTGTGGGCGGCGAAGTCGCGCTCGACGTCCCGGCGCTGATGCTGACCGTGGCGGTGCTCCAACTCGTGCCGTTCGCCGTCGGGCTGATCGTCCGCCACTACGCGCCGTCCACAGCCCTGTCCTGGCATCCGGTGGCCGCCAGGACGTCGAACGTGACCTTCCTCATCGTGCTGGCGGGCATGCTCGCGGGCAACTGGCGCGATGTCGTCGCGCTGATCGGCTCACTGAGCCTGCTGGCCGGCTTCGTCTTCTCCGCCATCGCCTTCACGCTGGGCACGGCCCTCGCCACCGGAGCACCAGCACGCCGCACCACCATGGGCTCGGTCGCGGCGGTGCGCAACGCTGGGCCGGCACTCGCCGCCGTGGGTCTCGCCTTCGGCAACGAGCCGGCCATCCTCGGAGCGCTGGCCGCCGTACTGCTGAGCGGCCTGGCCGCAGCCATACCCGTCGCGGCGGTCCTGAGCCGTCGCCGCCCCCCCGCGTGAAGACGTGTAGCCGGGCACGCCCGAGAACCGCTTACTCCTCAGCGGGGGCCGTTCATGTCGCTGCAAGCGGGCCGGCCGCCTTTCGCCCACGCCCAGGCCGTCAGTCGCCACTCCGCGCCGATCTTGCGAAGCGCCACCGTGAAGACTGAGCCGGTCTGGGTGATCTGCTCGCCTCGAAAGGTGAACGTCATGCTCGCGGGAGCCACGACATAGGCGTACTCGCCGGTGATGTCGACATGCCGTGGCTCATCGAGAACGATGTGGTAGCCGCAAGCCCCCACATGCTCAGCTTCGGCTAGGACGTCTCTCCACCAATCTTCGCAGCCTGTCGGCCCCTGCCACACATGCGGCGACATACCGTCAAGGATCTGCATCGGGTCAGCGCAGGTCGCGGCCATCGCCTTCGCGTCACCGCGATTGAAGGCAGCAACGTATCGGAGCACCGCCGCCATGGGATCGTTCGACACGACAGGTCCCTTCCCTCTGGGAGCTCCCCGCGCTCTTTTTTCGGCCTCTGCGCGGGTGAAGGCGTAGCGGCCCAGGAAGTTGATGTGGTCGTACTGGATCGGTGACAGCCGTGCGCACATCTCATCGGGGGCGTTCTCCCGCCGGGACTCACAAACGCTAGATCAGCCGCCGTCGGTGTGAAATACCGGATCAGATCATCGCCGGTGATCTCCGGGTACGAGCGCAGCTGCTCCAGCTGCTCCTTGGAGAACATCTTCTCGGACAAAGCACCACCCCTGCCTGCTGTACCGGACAAAACCGGAACGAACCTAGCGGCAGTGATCACCGATCAGTCAAATGCAGCTGTTTGCACAGGTCAGACGTTACTTCGTTGGAAATTTCTTCATTGCTGCCGAGACCCCATTCAGTGCTTCGCCGTTCTGCGTTTCCTCTACACGACTCAGAAAGAAGTCGATCGAAATGACTGACCGGTCAGGGCACACCCGGGCCTGCGCGGCTCTTCCGCTCCCGATTCCGCCCCGGCCTGAAGGCCGGGGCATCCTCGGGAGGTTCAGGTGAACGCCCGCCTGCTGTGGGCGAGCAACTCGCGCACGGCGGGGTTGTGCGTGCTCCTCCAGACCAGGGTGAGCAGGGCGGGTGCTTCGACGTCGTCGATGAGCAGGGCGGTGAGCCGGTCACGGTAGTGCGCGGCCATCGACTCGCTGAGGATGGCGACGGCGAGCCCGCGGGTGGCGAGGTCGGCGATGGCGTCGGCGGCGCTGGCCTGCAGCGCGATCACCGGTTGGAGGCCCTGCGCGGCGCAGGCCTGGTCGAACACCGTGCGCAGGCCGGTGCCCGGTGGCATGCACACGAGCGGGTGAGCGCCCAGGTCGCGCAGGGTGACCCGCCGCCGCCCGGTCAGGGGATGCCCGGCGGGGACCGCCGCGACGAGCCGCTCGCTGATGATCGTCAACGCGTTCACCCCCTCCGGGGCGGCGGTCGCGGTCCCGGTGAGAGCCAGGTCGACGGCGCCGGCGCGCACCTCCTCGACGAGCCGGTCGGAGTTGTCCTCCAGCAGGGAGATCTCCACGCCGGGGTGCGCCCGGTGGAACGCGGCCAAGGCGTCGAACAGCGGGGTGAGGGTGCAGCCGATGACCATGCCGACGGTGAGCCGGCCCCGGATCAGGTCGGTCACCTCGCTCACCGCCTGGCCGAGGGCTCCGGCGGCGGCGAGCGCGGCGCGGGCGTGTTCGAGCGCGGCCTTTCCCGCGACAGTGAGGGTGGCGGTGCGCGCCGACCGGTCAAAGAGCTCAGCGCCGAGTTCACGTTCCAGCTGGCGGATCTGGGCGCTGACACCGGACTGGCTGATGTGCACCCGCTCGGCCGCACGGGTGAAGTTCCGCTCCTCGGCGACCGCGACGAAGTATTCGAGCTGCCTCAGTTCCATATCCGAAAATTCTAGCCACCGGAATATCCATAAGATCAACTGGCGGCTCTTGGTCCCGTCGTCAACGCTGTCGCGCTGTGGAACTCGAAATACCTGCCGGCTGCGGTCGACCAGCTGCGCGCCCAAGGCGTCCCGGTCAAGGACGAGGGCGCCGTCCGGCCATTGCCGCTCGGCCACGCCCACCTCGACGTCCTGGACCGCTACTCCGTCTCCTCCTCCACGCCGGCCGGCCGGCTCGTACGCCGCACGCCCTGCCGTTGGACGAAGCCGACGACCAGGAGTTGACACCGGGCAGCCGAATGCAACACCCTTTCACTAATCAAATAGTGAAGGGGTGATATTGGTTGATCGAGTTCAACCTGGATCGCGGCTCGGGGGTTTCGACGTACCTGCAGCTCGTTCACCAGGTCAAACAGGCGCTCCGGCTCGGCACGCTGCGGCCCGGCGATCAGTTGCCGACCGCCCGCGAGGTGGTCGAGAGCCTGGCCATCAACCCCAACACCGTGCTCAAGGCGTACCGGGAGTTGGAGCGCGAAGGGCTGGTCGAGGGGCGGCCGGGGATGGGGACGTTCGTCCGGCAGGGCATCGCGGGCGCGACGCTCGCCGAGCACACGCGGCTGCGGCGCGATCTGGAGGCCTGGGTGCGCGAGGCCCGCGCGGCCGGGCTCGATCAGGAGGACCTGCGGGCGCTGTTCACCGTGGTCCTGGCCGACACCGCGAAGGAGGACGTGGCATGAGTTCCGCGCTGGAGGCGACCGGGCTCGGGGTCCGTTATCGCCGCACGTGGGTGTTGCGCGACTGCTCGCTGTCCGTGCCAGCGGGACGCGTGGCGGCGCTCGTCGGCCCCAACGGCGCGGGCAAGACCACACTCATGCACGCGGCCGTCGGCCTGTTGCGGCCCGCGCTGGGAAGCATCCGCGTGGCCGGCCAGGCGGCATTTGTGGCACAGGACAAGCCGCTGTACGAAAACTTCACCGTCGCCGAGATGCTCACCTTCGGCCGCCGCATGAACACCCACTGGGACGACGCCGCCGCCGCTGACCGGCTCGCCGGGCTGGGCATCCCGCTGGAGCGGAAGGTGAGCAGGCTGTCGGGCGGGCAGCAGGCACAGGTGGCGGTCACGCTGGCACTGGCCAGCCGGCCCGACCTGCTCGTGCTGGACGAACCGCTGGCAAACCTCGACCCCCTCGCCCGCCACGACGTGATGCGCTCGATCATGGCGGAGGTGGCCGGGCGGGAGCTGACCGTACTGCTGTCCTCGCACGTCGTCTCCGACCTGGAGGAGACGTGCGACTGGCTGGTCGTGCTGAACGGGGGCCGGCTACAGGTCAGTGGTGACACCGAGGAACTGCTCGACGGGCATCTCGTGCTCACCGGGCCGGACGATGCGTCGACGGCGGGAACGCAGGTGGTGAGCGCGAGCCGTACCGGCAGGCAGGTCGGCATGCTGGTCAGGGGCGCGCCCCCGCTCGATCCCCGCTGGCAGGCGCGGCGCCCCGGGCTGGAGGAGTTCGTCATGGGCTACCTGCGCAACCCCGAGTCGGCGGCACTGCCGAAACTGACGGGGGTGGGCGCGTGATCTGGGTGACGTGGCGCCAGCACCGGGCGCAGATCCTCGTAACGGCGGGCTTCCTGGCGCTGCTGGGGGCGCTGCTGCTGGGCTCGGCCGTGGAGGCGAGCTGGTACGTGGCCGAGCACGCCCCGCTGGGCTGCCCCGGGCCCGCCCTGGCGTGCGGCGACCTGGTGGTGGCGCTCGGGCAGCGCTACGACGCGGTCTACTCGATGTTCGGCTGGATGCCGCTGGTGGCGCCGGCGTTGATCGGGGCGTTCTGGGGCGCACCGCTGCTCGGCCGCGAGTACGAGCGCGGCACCCACCGCCTGGCCTGGACCCAGGCCGTACCCGTGTGGCGGTGGCTGGCGGTCAAACTGTCTGCCCTGGGCGGCGCGGTCGTGGCGGGCGGGCTGCTGCTGTCGCTCATGGTGAGCCTTTGGCGGCCGGTGTTCAGGGAGGGGGTCGACTCCACATTCGGCAACATCGGCGTGTTCAACATGGTCGGGGTGGAGCCGGCGGCGTGGTGGCTGTACGCGTTCGCGCTCGGCACCGCGGCCGGCACCCTGTTCCGGCGGACGCTGCCCGCGATGGCACTGGTCGTGGCCGGGGTGACGGCGACGATGTTCACGCTGTTCCAGCTGAGCGACCACTACGCCGAGCCGGCACGTACAGAGCTGTCCGGCACCGTGGTGCTGGACGACCACGACGCCCGGCTGGTGAGCACCGCCTGGGTGGAACCGTCGGGAAGAGAGGTCGCCGAGCCGTCGGACAGCGGCTGCCCGCGCCGGGTGGACGTGGGGCAGAGCGACAAGAACGCCAGGGTGTGGCAGGCGTGCATGTTCGGCAAAGGCTACCGGTACGCGGTGTACCATCATCCGCCGTCCAGGTTCTGGCGTTTCCAATGGACCGAGGCGGGAATCCTGACGCTCGCGTCGGCGGCCCTCGGCGGCCTGGCCGTGCGCCGCACCCTCCGCCACCCCGGCTAACAGGCCAGTTCTGTCAGCCGACAGCGCTACTGCGCCGCAGCCAGGGTCGGTCTCGATATCCACCGGCTGCGCCACGCGCATGCCACCGAGCTGATCAACGCCGGGGTATCGATCGAGGCCGTCCGCCGCCGCCTCGGCCACGCCGGCACCGAAACCACCCAGCTGTACGCGCTGCTGGACGACAAGGTCGCCGACGCCGAGATTCGTGCCGCCCGGTGGCGCCCTGACCGAGTGGCGCGCCGATCGAACGGTGGGCCACAGGATCAGCCGGTGCAGCGTCCACGGGCCTGCGAAGCTTGGCGGCGGTGACCGTCTGGTTGCCGGACCGGCCCGCAGGGCATCGGGCCGTCCCCGATGCCCCGGTGTTCACAGCCGCGGCGCCCGGTTTGCGGCCGAGCCCTGGACGAGGTCGCGATCGAGTCGTATTACCCGACGGACGCCGAGAGTGCCGCCTACTTCGCCTCACCTGACGCCGGCAGGCAGCCACCTGCCCGCTGACCAAGAAGACGGCGGCGAGGAGTTCTCGGACCTGACCAGCCGCGAAAATCGCCGCTGGCCAGGAAACGGGTTCACTGGATTTCGGGATTGCCGCGAAGGCCGCCCCGCAAGGAGCCGAAGTCCCGCAACCGCCGTCGGGCCACGTGAACGCTTCGGTGAGTGCCGAAGCGTCCGGCATCTAGCCTGCCGGTCATGACATCTGACCCGCTGGTGGTGAGCGGCCACGCCCAGGTACGGGCCGTGCTGGCCGATCCCCGGTTCACCGTCGACCCCGTACCGCGGCCGCCGTTCGCGCTGAGCGTGGCATGGTTGCGCGGTGCCGTCGGCCGCTTCGCCGAGGGATCCACACACGCCGGGCGCCGGGCCGCCGGCGAGGCGGTGCTGGCCGGGCTGGACCCCGACGCGCTACGCGCCGAGGCGGTCCGGCTCGCCTCACAGGAGACCGGCCCGCCGCCCTGCCCCCCGGAACTGGTCCCGGTGCTGGTGCTGGCCCTCGCACTGGGAGTGCCGGTCCAGGACGGGCCGTCGGCGGTGGAGGCCGTCACGGCGCTCGCCCCGGCCTACCTGCCGGGACCCGAAGAAGTGGACACCGAGGCCGCCGATGAGGGACTGGCGCGGCTGGCGCGGCTCCTGGGCGACCCGGCTCCTGAGCGGCTGGCCGTGCTGGCGGGACTGCTCGCCCAGGCATGTGGCCCCACGGCCGGACTGGTCCGCGGCGCGCTGGCCAGGGCAGCGGCGCCCCGGCCGGTGGAGCGGACGGTGGAGGAACTGCTCGACGAGACGTTGCGCCGCGACCCTCCGGTCCGGACGCTGCGGCGCAGGGCGCCCGGCGACGGGAGGGCCGTGGTGCTCGACATCGCGGCGGCCAACCGGGACCCGCGGGCCCTGTCGCACCTGACGTTCGGCGCGGGGCCACGGGCCTGCCCCGGCAGGCGGGTGGCGCTGGCGCTGGCGGCCGGAACGGTCGAGGCGGTGGCCCGATGACGTTCGAGCGGTTCAGGGCACTGCACCACGCGGATGAGCCGTTGCTGCTGCCCTGCGCATGGGACCACGCCTCCGCGGCGGCGCTGGCACGGGCGGGGTTCGCCGCGATCGGGACGACAAGCCTGGGAGTGGCCGCCGCCGCGGGCAAACCGGACGCCGGGCGGGCGACACGGCAGGAGACGCTGGCACTGGCACGGACGATCACGGGGCTGGGGATCCCGGTGACCGTGGACATCGAGGCAGGGTTCGGCAGGACGCCCGGCCAGGTGGCCGACCTGGTGGCGCGGCTGGCCGGGCTGGGGATGGCGGGGATCAACCTCGAAGACGGGCGCGGCACCGGCCTGGCGGATGCCTCGGCGCAGGCGAAACTGATCGCCGCCGTCAAGCGACGGGTTCCCCGGGTGTTCCTCAACGCCCGGACCGACGCGTTCTGGCTGGGCCTGCCGGATGCGCGGGCCCTGGCGCTGGCCAGGGCCCGCGCCTACGCCGAGGCGGGCGCCGACGGGGTGTTCGTGCCGGGGGCGAGCACCGAGCACGACATCGAGGCGCTGGTGGCGGGAGCCGGGGTGCCGTTGAACGTGCTCGTCCGGCCCGGCGTGCCGGTGCGGCGGCTGGCCGATCTGGGCGTGGCCCGGATCAGCTACGGGTCACTGCTGTTCCGGGCGGCACTGCACGCGGCCGTCACCACGGCGCTGGGCGTGGCAGACGGCGAACCGGTCACCGCCGGCGTCCCGTCCTACGAGCAGGTCGAGGCACTGCACCGCTACCGGCCGGCATCCGGCCGGTAGCGGTGCAGGAGCCCCGCTCCAAGGGGCGTGAGCCGGCGCCCGACGGCGTTGCCGCACCGCCCGCCGGCCACGAGCCCGGCGGTGCGCAGACCGTCGGGCGCCGGATAATCCCGTTGCCCGATCGAGGGCGGAGCGGGCAGCATGGCGGCCATGCGACGCCGTGAGTACACCGATCCCACGGCGCTACGCGCCATGCAGAGCCTGGCCTCCCGCAGTTTCCCGGCGACCGGATTCCGGCACATCGGTGATCTCACCTGGAACTGGTGCCTGTCCCTCGACCGGGCCGAGAAGTGTCCGACGGCGACCTGGACGCAAGGAGAGCGGACACTGGCCTGGGGCTGGCTGGAACCACCTGACAGCCTGATGCTGCAGGTCGACCCGGACCACCCGGAACTGGCCGACGAGGTGCTCGCCTGGGCCGGGCGAACGGCCGGCGGCCCGCTGAGCGTCGAGGTCGCCGAAACCGAACCGCACCTGGTCACGGCGCTGGAGCGACGTCACTACACCCCTGTCGTCGACGGCCCGTTCATGGTGTGCCTCGGCCGCCCGCTCATCGGCCTGCAGGACGTGCCCTGCCTGCCGGACGGCTACACGATCCGAGCCCAGCGCGACCACGCCGACGTGGCCGGCCGGGCGTCGGCGCACCGCGCCGCCTTCGGATCGACCCGGATCACCACCGAACGCCACGCCCGGATGAGGGAGACCTGGCCTTATCGTCCCGAACTGGATCTCGTCGCGGTGTCTCCCGACGGTGACGTCGTCGCCTACTGCCAGGGCTGGTACGACGAGGTCAATGGGGTCGGCGCGTTCGAACCGGTCGGCACACATCCCGGCCACCGCCGTCTCGGCCTGGCCCGCGCCGTCTGCACCGCGGTGATGCACGCCTTCTCCGACGCCGGCGGCCGGCGCGCCATCGTCTACTCCCGCGGAGACGCCGGCTACCCCGTTCCCAAACGGCTCTACGAGTCCATGGGCTTCACCGCCTACACCCGCACCCGCACCTACCTCGGACGACCGGCGTCCTGAGAGGCGACCTCGGATCCGGCCGAGCCCGGGTGGGGCCGGGTGACCTCACGGCTCACGCACCACGTGCCCGGCGCGAATCCGCGCGGTCGTCAGCCCCGTGTGGCGGCGTCAATGTGCCGAACGCCGCCCGCACGCTGCCGGGACCGGCCGGCAGGAGCGGCAGCCGTACCGCGGCGGTCGGGATGCGCCCCTGTGCGTGCAGGACCGCCTTGATGACGGTGGGGTTGGGTTCGGCGAACATCGCGCTCGACATGGCGGCGAGGCGGTGACCGAGCGTTCTGGCCCGGAAGGTGGCGCCGGTGTGCCATGCGTCGACCAGCTCGACGAATCGTGCCGTGGCCAAGTGCGCCGAGGCCAGAATGCCACCGTGCGCGCCCAAGGCCAGCAGAGGCGAGATGAAGGCGTCGTCGCCGCCCAGCACCGCGAAGTCGGCCGGCGGGTCCGCCAGCAGCTCGATGGCATCGGCGTCGATCCCGCCGGCGGCGTACTTGATGCCGGCCACACCGGCGAGATCGGCCAGCCGCCGGACGGTGTCGGCGGACAGGTGCTGCCCGGTCCGGTACGGGACGTGGTAGACGACGAGCGGGACGGGGCTGGCCAGGGCCAGAGCCGCGAAGTGCGCGATGATCCCCGCCTCGCCGGGCCGCAGGAACGGCGGCACCACACTGAGCGCGGCGACCACCTCTGATCGCCCGCGCAATGCCTGCGCCGCCTCCACCGTGCCGGCGCCGACCACAAGCCGCGCCGAACGCTCACGGCACACCCGAGCGATCACATCGACGACGCCACGCTGTTCCGCGGCGGTCAACGATGCCGGTTCCGCGGTGGTGCCCAGTGCCACGACCCCCGACGCGCCGGCGTCCAGCACCTCGTGCGCCAGGGCTTCCAGTGCGGTGAGGGCCACGGCACCGGTGGCGTCGAACGGGGTGATCAGCGGTACGTACACACCGGTGAGCGTCATGGTCTCAGCATCCGGCAGGCCAATCAGTAAGGTCCAGTTCACATCCCTGAACAGAACCGTAAGCTGTGCTGATGCTCGATGTGCGCCGTCTACGCCTGCTGTGCGACCTTTCCCGCCTCGGCACGATCGCCGCCGTCGCGCAAGCGCACACCTACACACCCTCGGCGGTCTCCCAGCAGCTGTCCGCATTGGAACGAGAAGCGGGCGTGGCACTGCTGGAACGCACCGGCCGGCGCGTCACCTTCACCGCGGCCGGCCGGATTCTCGTACAGCACGCCGAGGTGGTCCTCACCGCTCTGGAACAGACGACGGCCGCGCTGGCCGCGCTGGCCACCGGCCTGTCCGGCCCACTGCGCATCGGCGCCTTCCCCACCGCGGTCCGTACCCTCCTCCCGGCGGCGCTGGTCGCACTGGGGCGCCGGCACCCCGAGCTCGAGCTGACGGTGACCGAGCTGGACCCGGTCACGGTGCCGGACGCCCTGCGCGAGCGGCGGCTCGACGTCGGGCTGCTGCACGACTACGACGTCGTGCCGATCGAGCCGGATCCCGTTTTGGACACGGTTCCGCTGCTGGACGAAACGGTGTTCCTCGCCGTGCCCGGCACCGCACCCGCGGCCGAGGAGACCGGCCCGCTACGAGACGTGCGAGACGCCGCCTGGATCATGGCCAGCCCCGGCACCCTCTGCCACACCGTTACGCTGCACGTCTGCCGCAGCGCGGGCTTCACCCCCCGGGCGCGTCACCACGCCGACGACTTCGCCGCGGTGCTCGCGCTGGTCGCGGCCGGGCAAGGCGTCTCACTGGTACCGCAGCTGGCCGCCGCGCAGCCCCCGGCCGGTGTCCGCCTCATCCCGTTGTCCATCCGCAGACGGACCCACATCGCCTACCGGCAAGGCGCCGCCACCCACCCGGCCATAGCCGCGTTCGTATCCGCGATCCGCGCCTCCACCGGCGCCTTCCTCGGCCGCTGAACACACCGGGTCCGTCCTGGCTGTCAGCCGACCCTGATCGCAAAGCGAAGCCCGCCATCGGGGACGAGGAACATCCGTGCGCCGGAGAGCCCGGGCAGCCGGTATGGGCCATCCGCTCCCGAGCGTGTCCTCAGCCCCAAAGTAGGTCGTGACCGGGTTGCTGCTTGCCCTGACGGCCATGAGTCGCGCGGCCTGAGTCAGGAGCTTCCCGTCGTGCTGTTGCGCCTTGCGCTAGGGCGGTCGGCTCAGATGCCCAGGTGGACGTGGCTCGCCCAAGCCCGCGGTGCCTGGCGATAACGCTCCCGGGCCCGCCGTATCGCGTCGTGGAGAGCGAAGACGGCCAGGTCCGGCCGCAGGCCGCGGGCGTCGGAGCAAGAACGGTAGAAGTCCATCGCGGCCTGTCGCAGCTGCTCGACCGGCTCCAGCCGGTGCTGCCCCAGCAGGGTCGACAGGTCGTCGGGGGTGAAGAACGACGGCCAGGGTTCACCGCGTTCGGCGGCGGCGGGCAGGGCGAACTCGGCGAAGACGCTGCCCCGCGCGTCGCGCAGGCCCGACGGCAGGGCGTACTCCATGATCAGTTCACTGCCCGGGGCAAGGCGGCCAACGGCCGCCAATGTGGCAGCGATCGCCTCCGGCGTCAGGTGCATGGCCACGCCACAGCCAGCTCACCACGGCGCGCTTGCCGGGCTCGAACCCGGTGGCGTGCGCGGGGAGCGATGCCGGCCTGGGGACGCCGAGGCGCCAGGCCGGGATGCTCCTTCAACAAGGTCATCCGTCGGTGCGTAGAGTGCGGTCGCGAGGGTGTTCAGGTTGTTGGTCACAGAACGATCTTCGACACCCTCGTTCTCGTCTCTGCAGACACCTCTTGGGATAGATCATCCAGCTCGCACGCCGCGTACTGGTCTGCCCATGATCGAGCGTACGCGGGATTCGCCCAGCCGCGCATGCTCGCCGGCTATCTGGTCTTGATGATCACCTTTCCGAACGGGCTGGCCGATTCGTAGTACCTGTACGCCGCCACGGCTTCTTCGAACGGGAACACCCGGTCGAGGACTGGCCGGAGCCGATGCGCGGTGATGACGTCGTTCATGGCGACGAACTGTGCGCGACTGCCAACGGCCAATGCGCGGACCGTAGCCGCGACACCGAACAGCAGACGAGGGTCGACCGGTGGCCAGTTGCCGGAGACGGACCCGACGAAGGCGATGTGCCCGTCGACGGCGACCGACTGCAGCGACTGCTCCAGCGTTCCGGCGGTGTCGACGACGCGGTCGACCCCTCGCCCGGCGGTGAGTTCACGGGTAGCGGTGTGCCAGTCCGGGATGTCGCGGTAATTGATCACCTCGTCGGCTCCCAGATCGCGAAGGCGCTGTTCCTTGTCCGCCCGGCTTGTCGTGGCGATCACTCTCGCGCCCAGGAGCTTTGCGAACTGCACCGCGAATAGCGACACGCCGCCCGAGCCGGTGACCAGCATGCTCTGTCCGCGCTGGATCCCGCGGCCGTCGCCGGTCAGGGCGTTCCATGCCGTGACGGCGGCGCAGGGAAGAGTCGCCGCCTCGGCGTAGGAGAGGTGATCGGGGATGTGCACGAGCGCGCCCTCGGGGAGGATGGCCAGCTCGGTCAGCATTCCGTCGAGCGAGCCACCCAGCTGCGGCAGGTATGCCGGTTCCAGCGGGCCGTCCAGCCACCGTGGGAACAGCGCGGCGGTGACGCGGTCGCCTGGGCGCACCCGCCGGACATCCGGCCCGACGGCGACGACCTCGCCGGCCCCGTCCGAGACCGGTATGACGTCCGGTCTGACGGGCAGCATGTACTGCCCCCGTAGCACCAGAAGCTCGCGGAAGCTGAGTGAGGTGGCGTGGACCGCGACCGCGACCTCCCCCTCCCCAGGTGTGCGTGGGTTGTGCGTGCGCAGCGCCAGGCCGTCGATACCGCCGCCGGTGGTGACGTGGTAGCTGCCCACCATCGATGGGCGTATCGCCATCACCGCGGTCATCCCTCGATGAACTGGTAGTCGCTGACGATGCGGCCGTCGGGGCCGAGCATGAGGATCTCCAGCCCGACGCCGGCGACCTCACCCCCGTCCCGGGGTGCCATCTCCCAGTTGAACTTGACGACGTCGTGGAGCCGGTCGGTGTTGCCGCGCGACCGGAAGACGAAGGTGCCGGGCGCGACGAACTCCTCGTGGGCGCGAGTCACCCGGAACTCCAACGCGTGGTGCCCGCGTGCCTCCAGAAGGACGCGGTCGAAGCCCAGCCCTTCAGCGGTCTGCAGCATCTCCTGGGGAGGCTGCAGCACATGGACCGCATCGGCGGACCACAGCTCGCCAATCGCGGTGCGGCGGCGCTCGGCGTCGGGTTCGTTCCATACGGCAACGTAGCGGTCGGTGAGGTCGTGGATGTCAATGTCAGCCATGGTTGATCTCCTTGGTTGCGCATGGTCGGCGTGCGGCAACGACCTTGCTGCGCTGGCCGTCGTGCGGCAATTCCTCGTAGGGAATGGCGGACCAGCAGCCGATCGGGTTACACAAGAGGGGTGATCAGCGAATCGACCCGAGGCGGGCTCGCCGGAGGGTTGCGTGAGTGGCGCACCCGGCGGCGTGTCAGCCAGCTGGAACTGGCCATGCGTGCCGGAACCACGCAGCGGCACGTCAGCTTCATCGAGAGCGGAAGGTCGACCCCCGGACGATCAATGATCATCCGGCTGGCCGAATCCCTGGAGGTGCCGATCCGCGAGCGCAATGACCTGCTCCTTACCGCCGGATTCGCGCCGGTCTACCCGCAGACCCGCCTGGACGCCCCCCAGCTCGAACCGATTCGCACCGCCCTCGAACGGATCCTGGACGGCCACCTGCCCTACCCGGCGGTGGTCGTCGACCGGCACGGTGACCTCGCCTTGGCCAACACCGCCTTCCACGCCCTCACCGCCGGCGTGGCTGCGCATCTGCTCGTACCGCCGGTGAGCGTTCCCCGGGTGCTGCTGCATCCGCAGGGCCTCGCGCCACGCATCGTCAACCTCGACGAGTGGGCGTGGCACATCATCGACCGCATCCAGGCCGAGAGCGTGCGCAACCCGGACGACCAGCTCCAGCGCCTGGCCTCCGAACTCACCGACCTGGCACCACCACGTCCGCGCGAGTCACCGCACCACCTCGGCTTCGCCGTACCGCTGCGCCTGCGGGCACCTGATCCAGCCGACGGCAGGGAGCTGACGCTCATCACCACGCTCACCCATTTCGGCACCGCTATCGACGTCACCATCGCCGAACTACGACTCGAGGCGTTCCTACCGGCTGACCAAGCGACCAGTGCCATGCTGGCCGAACTCCTCGACCGGTAACCGATCCGCCCGTCATGCGCTCGCTCACCGCGTACGAAGCCACTGACCCCTGGGATTGATCATCTGGTCAGCAGCGCCCAGCTGAAGGCCACCAGCGAGCCGGTGCCGGCCACCGCCCGCACCACGTTCCAGGTGTTCCAGGACCCCTCGAACCCGGACCGCGTCACCTCGCCCGCGGCGAGCGCGTCGTTGAGCGGCACGTTCGCCGCCATGGTGACCAGCAGCATCACCACCGACAGCGCGAACCCCGACCGCAACCGCCCAGCGGCGCTCCAGGATGAGCGCCACCAGGCCGAGCACCGGCCCATCCAGGAACATCAGCAAGAACAGCGGATTCACGATGGCGACGTTGATCTGGTTCATTACCTCGACGAACGTCGCGTCACCTACCCCGGTCTTGGTTTGCGCCTTCGAAGGAGCGTCACGCGATGGCCGTCACCAATTCACGACGCCACGCCTCTTGACCAGGTCAAACTCGTACACCACTTCCGTGGACGCAACCTCGATCCCGCGGCCTTGCGGTGGGCGTCCCGGTCGGCCTTGCTCGGAATGCTCGCCTTGACCGGCTGTCCGCAAGGCGCACCGTGTGTACGCCGCCCCGCATCGCCGCCGTCGATCAGCCACTGTCACCAGGCAACTGACCAACACCCCAGCTAGCGCCAGGCCGGGCTACTCGTCTTCTCAGGTCTTCGCGATTGATCTGGTCCCAGAGCCCCGCCCGCGCTGGGTGCGGTCAAGGAGGCGGAGCGCCGTCGCCGCGAAGCCGTCGTGCAGCCCGGATCGCTGACGACCGGCGTCCCGGAAAATTCTTCGAAGAAATCCGGAGGCGGTGTCGGATCGGGGCGGTGGTGTTCGTAGCAGGGGTGAGGCCGCCCGCAAGGGGCGGCGCCAAGGCAAAGGAACCGCGATCATGAAGCTGACGACCATGACTCAGGTCACCCTCGATGGCGTGATGCAGGGAAACGGCGCCGCGTCGGATGACCGCAGGAACGGATTCGAGCGCGGCGGATGGGCCCTGGGGAAGGGCGACGACGAGACCAGGACGTACATCACGCAGACCTATCAGCGCGCGGAGGCGTTCCTGTTCGGCCGGCGCACCTACGAGTTGTTCGCCGGCTCTTGGGGATCACTCGACCAGATGCGCGCACATCCCATCGGCGTGGCCTTGAACGAGGCCCCCAAGTACGTTGCCTCGACCACGCTCACCGCCCCGCGTTGGCAGGACACGACCGTTCTCCGTGGTGACCTCGCGGCGGCCATCAGTGAGCTGAAGGCCAAGCCCGGGGGGGAGCTGCAGGTGCACGGCAGTGGCATCCTGGTCCGGTGGCTGCTGGAGAACGACCTGGTCGACGAGATGACTCTGATCGTGATCCCGGTGATCGTCGGCCAGGGCGCGAGACTGTTCCCGGAGTCCGGTCCGGATCTTGCGCTCGACTTGGTCGAGTCACGGGTCGACTCGAAGGGTGTGTCGATCCAGGTTTACCGGCCGGCCGGGCGCCCGCAGTATGCGCCAACGGCTTGAAGTCCCTGACGACCGAACCACGCTGTCTTGACACCCAGGAGGTGATCTTCAGATGCGGTACCTGATTTCCGTGATCGATGACAAGAGCAATCCCGGCAGCACGGACAGGCGGCCTGCTATCAGCGCGTTCAACGAACGACTGATCGCCGAGGGCTACTGGGTCTTCTCAGGCGGACTCGCGGACACCGACGCGGCCACGGTCATCGACAACCGGGGCGAGCAGGCGGTGTTCAGCGACGGGCCTTTCGTGGAGTCGAAGGAGTACCTCGCCGGCGTCTGGGTGTGGGAGGCCCCCGATCTGGATGTGGCGCTCAAGCTCGCCGCCGAGGCGTCGAAGGTCTGCGACCGGAAGATCGAGGTGCGGCCGTTCCTTTGATCGACGTCGAGAGGGCGATCACCCGGGCCCACCATGATGAGTGGGCGCGGGTGGTTGCCGCCCTGACCAGGCGTTTCGGTGACCTCGATATCGCCGAGGAGGCGGCCGCCGAGGCGTTCGCGGCCGCCGTCGAGCGGTGGAAGGCCGACGGCGTACCACCCAACCCCGGCGCCTGGCTGACCACCACCGCCAACCGCAAGGCCATCGACCGGATCCGCCGCGAGAACAAGCGCGACGACAAGCACAAGGAGGCTCAGACGGTGTACGGCAACGACCCGCCCGAGCCTGTCGGCGCCATCGACGACGACCGGCTCCGGCTGATCTTCACCTGCTGTCACCCGGCGCTGGCGATGCAGACCCGCGTAGCGCTGACGCTGCGCATGGTCGGCGGTCTGACCGTGCCCGAGATCGCCCGCGCCTACCTGGTGGCCGAGAGTGCCATAGGACAGCGGATCACCCGCGCCAAGGCCAAGATCAAGGCGGCCCGCATCCCCTACCGGGTGCCATCCGCCGAGGATCTACCGGCCCGCGTCTCCGGCGTACTCGCCGTCCTGTACCTCGTGTTCAACGAAGGCTACCTGGCGACCGGCCCCGACGCCGATCCCCTGCGTCCCGACCTGACCGCCGAGGCGATCCGGCTCACCCGCCTGATGCGTGCCCTCATGCCCGGCGACGGCGAGGCGGCCGGGTTGCTGGCGCTGATGCTCCTCACCGAGGCCCGCCGCACCGCCCGGGTCTCGGCCAGCGGCGAACTGGTCCCCCTGACCGAGCAGAACCGCGGGGCCTGGGACACCGGCCTGATCGCCGAGGGCCACCACCTGGTGCGCGAGCGTCTCGCCGCTGCCGCCGCCGGCGTGGCTCCGGGCCGCTATCAGATCCTCGCTGCGATCAACGCCGTGCACACCTCCGTCCGCGACATCCGCGACACCGACTGGTCACAGGTCCTGGCCCTCTACGACCAGCTCGTCCGCCTTGATCCCTCGCCGATCATCGCCCTCAACCGGGCCGTCGCGGTCGCCGAACTCGACGGCCCGCAGGTGGCATTGGCGGCCGTCGACCGCCTTGAGGACACGCTGGCCGGCTATCACGCCTACCACGCCACCCGCGCCGACCTGCTGCGCCGGCTGGGCCAAACCCGGCAGGCGTGCGCGGCCTACGACAAAGCCATCGAACTGGCGGGCAACACCGCCGAGACCGCCTACCTCACCCGCCGCCGCGACCAACTGCGATAGCTCCCACAGACCCCGATCAAACCTCGCGCGCAGCGACGGCCGACCCCGGGCGCCCTGCCGATGCATCCCGCAACCTGTCGCGCCCACGACGGTCTCTGCTTCTTCGGCACGGTCGACCCCAGCCCGGCCCCATCCACACTTCCCGTCGGCGAGGACAGAGCCGAACGAAAGGTCTTCTGTGCTTCTGCGCGGGCCCCGGAGGACCTTGGCCCGGCTGCGCCCAGGGCCGATGTGGGCGCTCGGAGCGGCGGCTCTGGGGTGTCGGGATTAGAAGATTTGACGACACCCCTGACCGGGCCCCGCAAGCCCTCACGAAAACCGGACATCGAGCGACAAACCCTGACGTCAGATGGCCGGTTCCGCACACGAATTGACGACAGGATTTCCCGACAGGAGAATCGGGCTCCAACCCTCATCCCGAGGAGAACTCGGTGCAGATCGTCTACTCCCGCGTCTCCACCGCGACCCAGTCCCTGCGGCAGCGCCACATCCTCACCGAGGCCGGCCTTCTCATGCGCACCGAAGGCGTCGCCGAGGGATTCCGGCCAGCCGACGGCGTCCTCCTCTTCGAGGACCCCGCCACCACCTCCAAGATCCCCGCCCTCGACCGGCCCGCGTTCGGCAAGGTCGCCGCCAAGGCGCACCCCGGCGACACCCTGACGGTCTCGGAGCTGTTCCGGCTCTGCCGCGACCTGCTCGACATCCACGCCGTCCGCAACTGGTGCCAAGCCCGCGGGGTCTCCCTGCGCGTCCTGTCCGGACCGCGTCGAACTTCCACGATCTGGCCGCAAGCGACGCCACCACCGCCGTCATCATCAACGTGATCACCGCCGTCGGCCAGTTTCAACGTGACATCCAGAACGAGCTCACCGTCGAGGGGATCGCCGCCGCCGAGGCCGAAGGCCGCTACCGCGGCCGGCCGCCCGCGCTGGACGGTGACCGGCGCGAGGATGTCCGGGCGGCCTTCCACGAGGGCGCCTCGATCGCGGCCCTGGCACGGGCTCATGGGGTAAGCCGGGCGGCCGTGCGAACCGCCCTGGCCGACCTGCTACCCGGCCAGGGCATCCTGCCCCGGCCATCGGCGTGATCGACGGGAAGGGTCAGGCGACCAGGTCGAGGTCAAGACGGCGGCCCATGTCGATGTCGATGGTGCCGTAGAGGTTGGCGTTGGACCAGAACAGTGGCGAGAGTCCTCGCTTGTCGGCGTCGGTCAGCTTCTTCTGCCAGGCGGGGTCCTTGAGGACGGACTGGACAAGCAGGGTGTTGATGAAGACCAGCGCCGACTGGAGCAGGTGCAGGCATTTACCAGGGTCGCGATCGCCGCTCGCAAGTTGTCGCGGTTGACGAACAGATGCCGGGTGGCCCGCAAGGCCGCCTCGCTCTCGCCGTGACGGCCGCCGTCGGCGACCCGCTTGATCCCCACATTCGTACCGAGCGCGTACAGCACCAGCAGCAGGCGTTTGCGGATCACGTCCCGCGGAGTCGCCTCCCTAGTTGCGACCGTGGTGAACGCGTCGGTGAAGTCGGTGACGAAGTCCGACTCCTTCAAGAAGTCCAGCAGGTCGATGATCCCCCAGCGGGCGGCAACCTCAGTATGCAGTGCCCGCAGATTCTCCGGGACCTTCAGCTTGCCCAGGTCGGGGATATGCCATCGCGGCTCGCCGCGGTGCGTCTTCACCTTCGCACCGCCGGATTTGTTCCTGTTGATCGCCTGGCCGCATGCCGCCATCGAGGCGCGCATCGCCTCCTGCAACGTGGCGATGAACACGCTGCTGTCCTGCGGTTGGCGCAGGTTCTCGTAGTGGACGTCGCGGTTGTCCTCGAAGTCGGCCGGCAGGTCCTCCTCGGGGTTGCGCCAGCGGCGGACGCCTGCGACGTAGATTTCGCGGCGGCGCAGTGCATCTTTTAGCGACACGATCACGCACAGCTCGTAGGAGGCCCGCTCGATGATCCCGTTGTTGTCGACGATCGCTTCCAGCCAGCCGTCCGGCACCAGCCCTTGGATGGGGGCGTTCTCGGATGCGTCGTAGTGGCGGGTGGTGTTCGGGATGTCGGCGTAGCGCTGCAGCAGGTCCAGCGCGTCCATCACCGGCCGGTAGGCGGTGTTGTTGCACTTGAACTCGATCGCGGCCAGCAGCTTGGGCAGCATCCGCCGGTAGTAGGAGGTGTAGGAACTGGTCAGCACCGTCCGCACGCGGGCCTTGTAGGCGCTGGCGTCCGCCTTGGCCTCGGCCACCAGGGCCTGTAGCGTCGTCTCCCCGCCCGCCGGTACCGCGGGAACACCACCTGCCGGACCGTGCCCTCCGGGGCCTGCAGCGACGCCTCGGCGATCGAGAACAGCTTCTCGGTCTTGCGGTGCACCTTCTTGGCCTCGGCCTCGATTGCCCGCTCGACCTTCCGTTCCGCCCGGGTGTTGATCTTCGAAACCAGGCCGATGAACAGATCGACCAGCGCGTCGGTGATCTCCGTCGTCCGCGACCAGGCCAACGCGGCCACCAACGTCAACCGGACCGGCGGCTGGTTCGCCGCGAAGTCCGACGGATGCGAGGCCATCGCCCGGGCCCGCCAGGAGGCCACCAGCTGATCCGAATAGCCGCCGAACAGATCCGCCGCAAGCCCGAGCGCCTTTGCCCGCCGCAGCTTCCGGATCTCCTCCAGCAACGTCTCCAGGCCCAGCCTTCCGGGATCGGACTTCAGCTCCTGCAGGAACCTGTCCTCGCCGATGGCCAGCTCCCACAGCGACCGCGCCGAGTCCGCCGACAACCCGTTCAACACGTGCAGGCAGAAGTCCCGCTCGAACCGCGCCCTGCCCGCACCCACGATCCGCTCCGCCCTGCCCGGCGGCTCGACCTTCAACGTCCGGCAGCGGGACAGCAGCGCCGCCCGCAGCCCCTCGTCGGTGAACACCATCGGACAGATCTTGTCCGCCAGCCACCCGGCCAGCACATCCTCATCCGCCCGGGTCGACTCCCGAAACCCCAGGGCCTCCCGCACCTGCGCCCGGTGATACTCAATCGTCGACCCCGACCACCGATACTCCGCGAACAGCGCCGGATCGACCTTCACCTGCCCCGCCACGTAGTCGACGGCAGCCTTGGGCACTTCGCCCGCGTACCGAGGGAACCGGCCCTCCTGCTCGAAAAACTTCAGCAAGACACCGAAGCCCAGACGCGTCGCGCCCGTCTTGTTCCCGACCAGGTCCCAGTCGCCATCCAGCAGCGTCCAGGCCGCGATCAGTTCCTCCGGCTCCCACTCTCGACGTATCTCCGCCGCTTCCTTCGCCCGACCGACCCCCGAGAACAGGGCAACACGATCGAACGGGGAACATCCCCTACATCCCGGTACGCGGGATTCGCGACGACCACGAGTCGCAACCGTGATCTAACTCATCGCTACTTTGGGGCTGGGGCCAACTTCGGGAGCGGAATGCCGTATGTGACGACCGGGATGACGCAGTCGCTGGGGCCTGCCGCGCCGACCTGCCATCACGCACTCACAGCGCCGCCAGTGCGCGGCCGACCAGGACTTCGGCGAGGTGGGCGCGGTAGGACGCGCTCGCGGCCGCGTTGTCCGGCGGTTCGCAGCCCCGCGCCGCGAGCCGCGCCGCCTCGGCGGCGGGCACGCCCGCCGCCAGCGCCTCCTCCACCGCCGTCGCCCGCACCGGCGTCGGCCCCATGCCGATCAGCGCGACCGCCACGCCGCCGGGCCGCGCCTGGGCGGCGACCCCGACCACGGCCCAGTCCAGGGCGCGGCGGCTGAACTTCTCGAACGCGTACGACCGGTCCGTGGCGGCCGGCAACCGGATCTCGGTGAGCATCTCGCCCGCGGCCAGCGCGCTCCGGCAGCGGCCGGTGAAGAACTTCCGCGCCGGGATCTCCCGCTCCCCCGCCGGGCCGCGGGCCACCAGCACGCCGTCCAGGGCGAGCACCGCGGCGGCCAGGTCGGCGGCCGGGTCCGCGTTCGCCAGCGAGCCGCCGATCGTGCCCCGGTTGCGCACCTGCTGGTCGCCGATCCGGGCCGCGGCGGCGGCCAGCAGCGGCACGTGCTCGGCCACCAGCGGGTCGCGTTCCAGCGTCCGATGGCGGGTGAGCGCGCCGACCGCGATCCGGTCGCCGTCCGCCCTGACGTACGCCAGTTCGCCGAGCCTGCCGATGTCGATCAGAACGCCCGGCTCGGCCCGCCGCAGCTTCATCGCCGGTAGCAGTGAGTGGCCGCCCGCCAGCAGCCTGGCGGCGCCACCGTGCCGGGAGAGCTCGTCGAGCGCCTCCTGGACGGAGCCCGCGCGCACGTAGGAGAAGCCCGCCGGGATCATCGCGCGCCTCCGTTCGCTGCCGCCCACTGGACCGACTCGACGATCATCTGGTAGCCGGTGCACCGGCACATGTTGCCCTTCAGCCCGTTGCGGATCTCCTGCTCCGAAGGGTCGGGCCGCTCGGTGAGCAGCGCGGTGGCGGCCATGACCATGCCGGGCGTGCAGAACCCGCACTGCAGGCCGTGACACTGCCGGAAGCCCTCCTGTACGGGCGACAGCCCGTCCTGCCCGGCCAGGCCCTCGATCGTGGTGACCGCGCAGCCGTCGGCCTGCGCGGCCAGGACGGTACAGGACTTCACCGCCATGCCGTCGAGCAGGACCGTGCAGGCGCCGCAGCTGGAGGTGTCGCAGCCGACGTGCGTGCCGGTCAGGGAAAGCACGTCGCGCAGGAAGTGGACGAGCAGCAGCCGCGGCTCGACCTCCCGGGTGTGCGGCTGCCCGTTGACAGTGATCTCAACTCGCATCGTGCATGACCTTCCAGACTCGTTCCGGCGTGCAGGGCATCTCCACATCGCGCACGCCGAGATGGGCGAGCGCGTCCACCACGGCGTTCACCACGGCCTGCGGCGCGGCCGTCGCGCCCGCCTCACCGAGCCCCTTGGCGCCGAGCGGGTTGAAGCTGGACCTCGTCTCGATGTGGTGGGTCTCGTACGGGGGCAGGTCGAGCGCGCCCGGCACCATGTAGTCCTCCAGGGAGGCGGCGAGCGGTCGGCCGTCGGCGTCGAAGGCGACCTTCTCGTACAGCGCCTGCGCGATGCCCTGAGCCACCCCGCCGTGGATCTGCCCGCGTGCCGTCATCGGGTTGATGACGGTGCCGCAGTCGTCCACGCAGACATAGCGCAGGATCCGCACCTGCCCGGTGTCCCGGTCGATCTCCACCACGCAGCCGTGCGCGCCGCTGGGGTAGCTGAGGTTCTTCGGCTCGAAGTACGAGGTGTTCTCCAGGCCGAGCGCGGTGCCCTCGGGCAGCAGGTGCGGTTTGAAGGCGCGCTCGGCCACCTCGGCCAGGGACACCGTCGCGTCGTGCATGCCCTTGACCTGGTAGCCGTCCCCGGTCCGCACCAGGTCGTCCGCGTCGACCTCCAGCATGTGCGCCGCGACGCGCCTGGCCTGGTCGGCCACCTCCGCCGAGGCCTGTCGCACGGCGTTGCCCGCGACCGGCATCCCGCGGCTGCCCATGGTGCCGGTGCCCTCCTGTACGACCGCGGTGTCGCCGTACAGCACGCTGATGGCCTCGAAGGGCACGCCCAGCTGGTCGGCGGCGATCTGGGACAGCGCGGTCTGGTGACCCTGCCCGTGCGGAGCGGTGCCGACCAGGACGATCACCGAGCCGTCCGGCTGCATCCGGACGTTGGCCGACTCCCAGCCGCCGAGGTAGCCGAACTGCTCGAACAGCGGGGTGGGCCCGAAGCCGCCCATCTCCACGAACGTCGACAGCCCGACGCCGAGCAGGGGCGCGCGGGGGTCCGCGAGCCGCCGCGCCTGCTCCTCGCGCAGCCCGGCGTAGTCCAGCTCATCCAGCAGCAGGTCGAGCGCGGCCGGGTAGTCGGCCTCGTCGTACACGATCCCCTCGAACGAGGTCTGGTACGGCATCTCGCCCGGCTGGATCAGGTTCGCCTTCCTGACATCGGCGGGGTCCCTGCCAAGCTCACGGGCGACGAGGTCGATGACACGCTCGATCAGGAAGCTCGCCTCGGGCCGTCCCGCTCCCCGGTAGGAGGCGGTAGGCGTGGTATTCGTAACGACGCTTCGATAGCGGGCTGCGATCTTCGGTATCCTGTAGCAGCCGCCGAGCATGTACGAGGTGAGCGTGGCAAGCCCGATGCCCACCGGGTCCGGCACGCCGCCGATGTTGACGGTGAGCGTCACGTCCAGGGCCAGGATCCGGCCCTCGCCGTCGAAGCCCACCTCGATGTCCTGCTGCTGGTCGCGGCCGTGGTAGGTGTGCACCATGTGCTCGCTGCGGGTCTCGACGAACTTGACCGGCCGGCAGAGCCTACGCGACAGCTCGGGTACGAGGAACAGCTCGGGCATGAACGAGGACTTCACTCCGAAGGCGCCGCCGACGTCGGGCGCGACCACGCGGACCAGGTGCCTGGCGAGCCCGAACCGCTCGGCGATCTCCGCCCGTACCCGGTGCGGCGCCTGCACCGTGGCCCACACGGTGGGCCCGGCCCCGGTCCAGTCCGCGAGTACCCCGTACGGCTCCATCGGCGCGCCGGCGCAGCGCTGGTTGACCAGGCGGGCGCGCAGGCGGTGCGAGGCGGCGGCCAGGCCGGCCGCCACCTCGGCCGCCACCTCCTCCGATGTCACCTGCTGTTCCAGGGCCAGGTTGCCGGGCAGCGGTGCGTAGATGGGCACGGCGTCCGGCGCGAGCGCGTCCGCCACCGTGGCCATCACCGCCAGCGGCTCGTACTCCACCCGCACGGCGCGCGCCGCGTCCGCGGCGGTGTACCGGTCGGCCGCGACCACCACGGCCACCGGCTCGCCGACGTAGTGGACCTTCTCGCCGGCCAGGTAGCCACGTTCCAGTCCGGGGACCGAGGGTCTGGGCGGAAGTCCGGCGAAGTCCCGCGCGGTCCACACGCCGAGCACGCCGGGCAGTGCCCGGGCGGCCTCCGCGTCGATGCCGGTGATGAGCGCGTGGGCCTCGGTGCTGTGCACGTAGACCATGTGGAGCAGTCCGGGACGATGGATGTCGTCCACGAACGTGCCGCGCCCGGTCAGCAGCGCGGCGTCCTCCTTGCGCGGTAGTGCCGAGCCGACCATCGTCACAGGCCACCTCCATTGGTGCCAGGTGCGCGTCGTTAGACGTATAGCGACTTATCTTGTCCGGTGTGCGGCCGCCACGGCAAGACCCCGGCGTGATCTCAGGCGGTCGATCTGATAACGGGGTGGACACCGGTACCTCGGCGTCGCCCAGGCAGGTGACGGCGCTGTGGCGCGGCTGGTGCAGGTCGAGTCCGGTGTACTTGTCGAGTCGGCCCCCGGCCGCCGGTGAGAGTGCCGAACGGCACCTGTGGCCGGGGCGCGGGGGCACGTATCGTCGGTCCGGCGGGTTTGATGTGGATCGTCGTGCCGCTGTCGCTGCTGGTTTGCGTGACAGTGGTGGTGGTGGCGCTGTCGCGCTCGGCGCCGCGGTCGCGTTTACCCGCGCTGACGTGCGTGGGCGCGGCCGGCTCGCTGGCCGTCACGCTGGCTCACGTCATCGGCGTCGTCCGAGCCGGGTGTCGCCGCGTTGGGAATGATCGAGAGCCTGGCGCTCATGGCGCCGGCCGGCCTGATCACCCGGTACGCGCCGGCTCGGCGGGTGGTGCCGGCCGCGCCCGCGGCGGGTATGGCCGCGGCCACCTGGCTGCTGCGCTTCTTCACGCCGGCCTCGCCGCTGGAAGGGCTGGGCGTGTGCGCGTTCTGGGGGGCGGGTGCGGTCCTTGCCGCGGCGGTGGGGGGGGGACCTGCGCTTTCTCGATGCACGGCAGGCCCGCGCTGTGGCCGACACCCGCACCGCGATCGACACCGCCAAGGCGATCGAACCTGACGTCGTGCTCGCCGACATCCGGATGCCAGGAGCCGGCGGCATCCTCACCGAGCGGGAGGACGAGGTCGTGGCACTGCTCGCGTACGGCAGGACCAACGCCGAGATCGCTGCGGAACTCTTCCTCGCCCCGGGTACCGTGAAGAACCACATCGCGGCCATCCAGCGCAAGACCGGCAGCAGAAACCGTGTCGCCATTGCGGCCTGGGCATGGGCGACCGGCAGAACCGAGCCCTGATCGCGGACCAGGCCTGCACGCGAGCGCCCGCACCGATCGAGCCGATGCCGAGGCCGTCTCGGCCACGGGACTCCAGCCTGCGGATATTGACCACGTCAACCGCCATGTGACGTCCACCGTCGTGGGCGACGTAGGCGAAGCGGTCTCCATCCGGCGGGCGCTCGGAAACGATGAAGCCTTAGCGCACGGTCCGACAGGGATGCTCCTCGCCCCCCGGACCGGCCGAGGGCCCCGGCGCGCTGGAATGCGTGGCCGGCCCGGCCTGCGGCGTGAGCTCCGGGCGCTTGGCCGTGCGGCCGTCGCCCGAGGAGCGGCCGCGGATGCGGCGGCCGATCCACGGGCCCGCGAACGTGGCGAACCAGCGCAGTTCGGCCGCCGCCACCCGCCACGCCGCCGCCGGGGGCAAAGGCGGGAAGGGCAGCATCCACCTGTCGTCGCTGCCGGGCAGGCCGAGGGAGTGGGCCATGGCGGCGGCGATGCGGGCGTGGCCCGCCGGGCTCGCGTGCAGCCGGTCCGTGCCCCACATGCGCGCGTCGGTGACGAACTCCATCGCGAACGTGTCCACCACCGTGACCCCGTGGCGGGCCGCGGCGGCGCGGATGCGGGCGTTGAGGTCGAGCACCTTGGGCCGGAGCGGCCGAGCCATCGGGGCGATCTTCCCGATATCCGGAAAGGTCACGGTAACCACGTGTGCGCCCGATTCGGTCAGGGCGGCGTACATCTCTTCCAGCACCTCCGCCACAGCGGCGGGCTCGCAGCCGGGGCGGATGAGGTCGTTCATGCCCGCCATGACGGTGGCCAGGTCGGGACGCAGCGTCAGCGCGGGGGCCAGTTGCTCCGAGCGGATCTGGCCCGCGAGCCGGCCACGAACCGCGAGGTTGGCGTACAGGAGGTCGGGGTTGGCGCGGGCCAGGTGCTCGGCGAGACGGTCGGCCCAGCCGCGGTGGCCGTTGACGTCGTCGCCGTCGCCGAGGCCTTCGGTCTGGCTGTCGCCGAGCGCGACGTAACGCGTGTAGACGGTCATGAGGTCTCCCTTCCGGCGCGGGCCATGCGCTCGCCGAGCGTCCGCGCCGTCTCCAGGCACCAGGCGCGGGTCTCACGCTCCAGCCTGCATCCCGCCAGGCAGGACAGGTAGGGGCCGACGTGCTCGCCCTGGCGCAGGAACGTCTCCTCGTCCAGCTCGCCGCGCAGGCGCAGCAGGAGCTGCTCGAAGACCTCCAGCTTGGCGGCGGCCTCCCGGGCCCGGTCGTGCAGCTGCTCGATCACCGGTGCGGGGTCGAGCAGGTCGACGGCGTGCACCTTGACGGCCAGGTCGTCGCGGATGAGCAAGGGCTTGGCCGGGGTGGCGGCGAAGGCGGCCAGCTCGCCGAGCCCGGCCTCGGTCACCTTGAACACGCGCTTGTTGGGGCGACCCCGCTGGACCACCTCCCGGCCCGTGATCAGGCCGCCGGTCTCCAGCTTGGTCAGCTCGGCGTAGAGCTGCTGCGGGGCGGCGTACCAGAAGTTGGAGACGCCGATGTCGAAGATCTTGGTGAGCTGGTATCCGCTGTATTCGCCGTCGAGCAGCGCCGCCAGCACCGCATGTCTGAGGGCCATCGGCTCAATACTCACGGATATGGGTAATCATGGATATGACTATAAGTCGATGGGCACCTCGGCGCCAGAGGGCTGCCACGCAGGGCAGGGCCGGGCCCGTGCCCAGCAGGACGACCATGACAGCGGTGCCCGGCGGGGTCAGGCCCGGGACCCGGTCGGCCGGGGCTCGGTCGCCACCGGCGGGTCAGGGACTCCCGTGAGCAGGGGTGTCCCTTCCCGATACTCCGCAGATCTCCGCCCGTTCTGCTGGGTGCACGAAAGGCTTACCGTTTTTCGGCCGATATGATCATGTGGGTGCCGAAGAACCTCTTCCGCCATGCTATGGAGCTGAAGCCGACTCGGCGGAGAATCGCGGAGACCTCCTGCGGAGTCATGAAGCCGAGCGTGGATTCCTGCAGGTACGCATACGACTACCGATCGCGTGCGACCAGCCTGCCGAGAATCTGTATGCGGCTCCTCGGTCAACCGCCATTGTGCCGAGGTCATCATCGGCCCTCCTCCCCCGCACCGGGGGCCCGGACGGGTAGCCGTACCGGCCAGAAGCGAAGGATTTCATGCGTCAAGCCTCTCGGTCCGGCCGGCCGGTGGACCAGATGCCGTTCGGCACCCCCTGCGGTCGGCGGAGGTGCCCTTCGGCACTCGCCGGTCGATCACCGGATGCGCCTGTAATCAGGGGATCCTGATGCGGGTTGTCGCCTTCGTATGGAGAACCGCCTCATCCGCCGCTCCCCCAGGCGCTGCTGCCGGCCCTGCGGGAAAGCCTTTGACGACCTCTTTACGATGAGGCCATGCCTGATCTCGCGACACTCGCCCTCTTCTGCGCTGCCACGCTCGCCATCCTGCTGGTGCCGGGACCCGCTGTGGTGTTCATCGTCAGCCGAAGCGTCGCGCAAGGCCGGGCAGCCGGGCTGATCTCCGCGCTCGGCGTGCACGCGGGCTCGCTGGTGCACGTGGCCGCCGCCACGCTCGGCATCAGCGCGCTGCTGGCGGCTTCCGCGACGGCGTTCACCGTGGTCAAGTACGCCGGCATCGCCTATCTCGTCTGGCTCGGGGTCCGCAAGCTCGTACGCCGGGAGGGCGGCGAGGAGATCGCGGAGATGCCGCGGCAGACGGGGCGGCGCATGTTCTGGGAAGGGTTCGTGGTCAACGTGCTCAACCCGAAGACGGCTGTCTTCTTCCTGGCGTTCCTGCCGGGCTTCACCGACCCGGAGGCCGGGCCGGTCGCCACGCAGATGCTGGTGTTCGGGCTGGTCTGGGTGGTGCTGGGCATGGCCAGCGACGGCACGTACGCGATGCTCAGCTCAGCGCTGGCCGATCGCGTCCGGCGATCGGCGCGGGCCCGACGCCGGATGGACGTCGGCAGCGGGGTCGTCTACCTGGGACTGGCGGCCTGGCTCGCGGGCGAAAAGGCCTGACGGTTTTGCGTAACGGATCATAGGCGGGTGTCCAGCCGGCCGGATGACAGGTATCGGTGGCGCGTCGACGCCTGAATGCGAGTAGTACCGCACGGCCCGGAGGGACGCGGGTGAGACGCTCTTGCCCGCGCCGACCTCGGGGTTGAGGAACCTGCGGACAGCCGTTGGCGGTACCCGCGAGTAACTTAGCTGGACGCTTCGGTGGAGGTCCGGGGTTGGCCTTCCCTGTCGTCGTCGGCGACGGTGCCCGAAGGAGGGATGACCGTGGCCTCGCTCGTGGTCCCGATGCGCATAGGGCTGCAGTGCCGTCGAAGGAACAGCGCCTGCCCCATGCCCGCTACTCCCATCGGGTCTGCATCTCCGAGTCGAAGTACTCGCGCCGGCGTACGGAAAGGCGCAGGCAGGTCAAGGGGCTCGTCTTGGTGGGGTGCACGACCTCCAGGTGCTGCCTGCAGCCGAACTCGGCGATCCAGAGCGGAAGGATGCGCAGGTACTTCAGGTTGAAGCCGGCGTAGTGGGCCGTGTCGGCGTTGTACACGAGGTCCTGGCCGTGCAGGTGGACGTCATGAAGGTCCACCCCCTCCTCCTCCAAGCGCGCCAGCACCGCCGCGCCCGCGCGAAACAGCGGGCTGGTCGTCTTCCAGCGCCGCTTCAGATGCAGCCGCGCGAGCTCGGAGAGCGGCTCGCGATCAGCCAGGTCGAACCGTTCAATGGCCAGCGCATCGGCCTCGACCGCTTCCAGGATGAGCTGCCGGTGGGCCTGGTTGATGCGGTCTTCGAGGCCCTCGAACTCAGCCAGCATGTAATCGCGCTGGGCCCGGCCGGCGTTCGGGTCCTCGGCGATCGCGTGGAGCCGGGCGAGCGCCGTGCTCAGGTCATCGCCGCGGCGCCACAGGAGCGTCATCTGAAATCGGTCGTCGTCTTTCCTGCGGGCGACGATCTGAATGGAACGCCGTCGCTGCCGCAGTTCTCTGGTGATCAAGGTCTCGGGAAAGACCTGGAGGGGAAGGCTGCGGACCAGGGCGGTCCACTGCGGCGAGGGAGCGTCAACCTCGAAGTCGAGGTCGAGGTCTCCGACCTCGGTGGCGCCGCGGGCGAAGGACCCGGACACGTGCAGCTCGCTGACCACGTTCAAGGGCGGCTCGTCGCGCTGGGTGTGCAGTCTGGTGATGACGCTCTCGGCGAGCTCGATGGCGCGTGCGCGCTTCACAGCCGATCGACCACCCTTCGCCACGCTCGACCAACAAACGACCAGGATCGAGGCTATGGGACTTGTGGGCAGCTCGGTGCCGTGAGTTCGAGATCAGCTCCTTGGTGTGGTTCCGCGTTCTACCTGGAGGTTTCTGGGCCGTGGATGATGCGGTGGATGGTGGAGCGTCCGACGCTGTATTCGGTGGCCAGGGGATGCCGCATGGGCGAGGTAACTGTCAGTTGGCCACCTCGCCCGTCCCGGCCCGCGGTCAGAGGCCGATGACCTCGGCCAGGAGGTCAACCTGTGCGGGATCGGGATCGTTGCCCATGAAGATCAGTTCGTCACAGCCGATCTGGTCGAAGGCGGCGATCGCGGCGGTGATCTGTTCTGGCTGGGTGTAGGCGATGGAGATGCCGTACTGCGCGTACTCGTCGCCGGCGAAGGCGTAGTAGGAGCCGATGGCATCGGAGATCGCGGCCTCGGCGTCGGGGCCGAGCGCGTACATCACCGATGCCACCAGGCGGGGCGAGCCGGCTCTGCCGGCTGCCTCCCAAGCCTGCCGGATCTGGGGGGCGAAGTCCTGCACGTCCTGTACGGTCGCGTCGCCGGCGATCCATCCCGTTCCGTGGGAGGCGATGCGGCGCAGGGTCGCTTTCGAGTTGCCGCCGAACAGCAGGGCGGGCCCGCCGGGTGTGGCCGGTCGCGGGCCCACGGGGTCGTCGGCTGCCGTGATTGCGGCGAGCCGAACCAAGAGCTGGTCGAACTGCTTGCCCCTGGTGCCGTAGTCGACCTCGCTGAGCATGAAGTCGTCCTCCCGGGCTCCGGGGGCGAGCCCCAATTGCAGGCGGCCGGGCCCCGCGAGCTGGTCCAGGGTGGTGACGGCCTTGGCGAACAGGGCATGGTTGGCGCGCAAGGGTGCGAGCAGCACGCTGGTCAAGAGCCGGATGCGTGAGGTGGCGCCGGCCGCGGCGGCCAAAGTGATCAAAGGCTCTGGCGTCGACCAGGCCAGACGGTCACTGACGCTGAGGGTGGAAAAGCCGCGCGCTTCGGCACGGCGTGCCCACTCCACCAAGGTTGTGCCTTCGGTCCACCGAGCATGACCGGGCAACCCGATACCGATGTCCATTGCTGGTGAGAATTCCTTCCAGAAAGAGATGTCGAGATGGCGTGACCGGAGTCGTCTGTCAGGCTGGCCGGTCAGGATTGATCAGAACGCCGTGTGAGCCGGTCAGGTCGTTTCGCAGGAGCCGTTGCAGATCGGCGACCGGCTGGACGCCGGAGACCGGCGGGCGGCCGTCGATCACGAGGCTGGGCACGCCGGTGACGCCGTGCTCGGCGGCGCGGCGCCGGTCGGCGCGTACCTCCTCGGCGTAGTCGTCGCCGTCCAGCACAGTGCGCACCTCCCCGGCGTCCAGTCCGGCCTCGCCGCCGAGGCGCTGCAGGACCTGCGCGTCAGCCACGTTGTGCCCCTCGGTGTGGTAGGCGTGCAGCAGCAGCTCCATCATCTGGTCGGCCTGGCCGCGGTCGGCGGCGAGCTTGACCAGCCGGTGCGCGTCGAAGGTGTTCACCGGGCGGGCCAGATGCAGGTTCAGCTCCAGGCCTTCGGCCGCGCCCAGGGACCGGATCCGGTCGATGCGGGCGGGCGCCTGCTCGCCCCACCAGCCGGCCATGGCCGCCGCGGCGGTCGGGCCGGGTGTGCGGCCTTCGTCCGGTGCGAGCTCGTAGGCGCGCCAGACGATCTCGTTGCTGTCGCGGCCGGTGTGCTGGGCCAAGGCGGCCGTTAGGCGTCTCTTGCCGATGTAGCACCAGGGGCACAGCACATCGGCGTATATCTCAAGCTTCATGAATGTTCCGCACAGTGATCATGGTTGATGGAGCGGGCTCGGCGACCCGGCGTGCTGTCGGCGGGCACCGCCGTCCGCCGGCAGGGATCGGACGATCAGGCATCGAGGCGCTGCGGCCCAGGGCCGACCTCGCGGACGACGGTGTAGGTGGGCACCCCGGTCATACGGGGTTCGGCCTTACCGGACAGGCCCTCCAGCGCCTTGCCGATGGCGGCCATCCGGCCATCGGTGTCGGAGGTCTCCACGAAGTGGCGGTAGTCCGCCTCGCTGGCCCAGTGCACGATGTTGTACACGCGGGTCCCGTCGGTGCTCACATGGAAACGAGCCGAGCGATAGCCGGGATAGAAGCGCACCCACCGTTCCTGGATCTCCGCGAACGCCTCCACAAGCTCACGCTGCGTGTCAAAGCCATCAACGGTGTAGTCGATGATCGAATAGAAGCCGGAATCCGTGCTCAACAGGCACACTCCTCAAGGTCGGATGCAGGGGGCAACGCCCCGGCCGCCATCCTGCAATCTCAACCGCAGTTGAGGTCAAACGCCTGGGCGAAGGCGCAACCGATCCTGTCTACTTCCGGAATCAGTCAATTCCGGAAGTAGACTCCAGGAGTGACTTCCGGAAACACAACCCCAGAGATCCCGCAGACTCCCGGATCAGCTTCCGGAAACACCAGGCGGTCGCGAGCCGTAGCGCTTCCCGGTCCATACGCGGCGATCCTCGACGACTACGCCGCCGCGCTGCAGCGCTCACCACTGGCCGACTCCAGCAGGACCAAGTATCACTCCCGGTTGCGCGGCTACCTGGCCTGGCTCACCGACCAGGCCGACGCCGGCGCGCTGGACGGCGATCCGCTCACCGACCCCGTCGCCGCCACCGGCGCGGTGCGCGACTTCCGCCGGCATCTGAAGAACGGCCGCCGCGCCACCAACACCATCGACACCTACCTGTCGGCCATCGACGACTTCTACAGCCGCCGCGGCCTCGGCAAGCCCCAGGCTCGGCGCGAACGCGACTCCCGCCGCACCGCGCCCCGCGCCCTGGACGAACGACGGGCGCGCCGCTATGTCCGCCACGTCCAGCTCACCGCCAGCCCGCGCGACAAGGCTCTGGCGCTGCTGCCCTACTTCGCCGGACTGCGCATCGCCGAGGTCGTCGGCCTCGACCTGGCCGACGTTCGGCTGTCGGCCCGTAAGGGCGAGCTACGCATCCGCGGCAAAGGTCGCGACGGCGGCAAGATCCGCCACCTGCCCGTCCACGCCGACCTCCGCCAGGCCTTGACCGACTGGCTGGACGCTCGTGCCGAATGGACGGGCGCCGGCAGTGCCGCGGTGTTCCTCAACCAGCGCGGCGGCCGCCTGACCGACCGCGCCGCCCGCGACATCATCACCGGCCTCGGCGAGGCCTGCGGCATCAACGATGACCCCACCGAGCCCTTCGGCCCGCACGTCCTGCGCCACACCTTCGCCACCCAGCTCATCCGCGACGGCAAAGACCCCATCCTGGTCGCCGAACTCCTCGGCCACGGCTCTCTGGACACCACCCGCCGGTACGCTCTGCCCACCGAGGCCGACAAGGCTGCCGCTCTGGATGCCCTCATCACAGACCATTAACAGGCGAAGCAGTCGCAATTCGCTACCGCTAATTTCTGCACTCAGCCTCCTCGAAGGCCGATCTACACGCCCTCCTCCTCCACCACCGTGCCCTCGCCGTCGGGCAGGTCGGGGATCTCACCGAGCTGGCGCAGGCCTTCGGCCGGGGCGGATGAGGCGATGGCGTAGCGGCCCAGGACGTTGACATGGGCGTGGCCGAGCGGGCTGAGCCGGGCGACGTCCTCATCCTTGACCGGCACGCCCAGGGCCCGCAGATGGTCAACGGCAGCCGACAGATACTTCGAGTTCCACAGCGCGACCGCATTGACGACCAGACCGAGAGCCGCTAGTTGATCTTCTTGTCCTTCGCGGTAGGCCTGACGGATCTTCCCGCCATTGCCGTGGCAGATCTTGCGGGCGAGCCGGTGCCGCGACTCCTGCACGGTGAGCTGCTTGTTGAGCTTGCGCCGGTAGGTGTCGTCAATCGGGTCCAGGATGGACAGCAGATGCAGGGTCTTGTCGATCCGCCCGTACTCGGCGAACGCCTGCCCCAGCGGGGTCGGGCGGCCGTTCCGGGCGAACATGCGCAGCAGGTCGTAGGCGCGCACCTGGTTGGTCACCAGCGATCCGGCGACGCGGAGCATGTCCGCCCACTGGGTATGGATCTTCTGCCGGTTGATCTTGTTGCGGGCGATCGCCTCCAGCGGCCCATACGCCGGCATGCTCCCGTCGGGCAGCTCAGCGCGCCAGAACCGCTGGTCGCCCAGGTCGGCGAAGCGCGGCGCGAACCGGTAGCCGAGCATCGAGAAGATCCCGAACACCATGTCCGACTCGGAGGCCTGGTCGGTCGTGACGACCTCGGGCTGCGGGCCGGCGTCGATGTTGATCAGGCAGTCCAGGATGTACAGCGAGTCGCGCGGGGTGCCCGGCACGACTACCTGCCCGATCCCCATCACTTGATCGTTTACCGCGTTGAGGAGCGTCAGGCCGCGTTTGTAGCCGAAGTACTTCGGGGAGGGGGCGGCGTTGATCGTCTGAACCGGGACGACGAACCGCAGCCCATCGACCGAGGCCAGCAGCCCGCCGCCCCACAGTTTCACGATCGGCACGCCGCGCTGGGCCTTGATGAGGATCGCGTTGGCCGCGGCGTGGGTTTCGGCACGCACGTAGTTCTGGTCGACGTGCGAGAGCCGACTGCGGGTCAGCGCCTCGTCCCCGTCCTTGATCACCGGGGTGAGGCCGACATTGCAGGCCTTGCTGATCAGCAGCGCCGCCAGCGACCGCGGCAGGTTGGGCATGCGCGTGGAGATGTCGGCCAGATGCACATAGGCATCCAGAAACCCGGTCCAGGAGTGCACCTCCAGCAGCAACTCGGGCAGGTCGATGCGCGACAGCATCGCCTGGCAGGCGCCGCGCAGCCACTTCAGCGACGGTGACTCGCCGAGCGCGCCGAGCTTTTCCACCGACAACCGGGCGTGCCCGTCGGCCGGGGTGACCACCCGCACCAGGGCGTCGTCACCGGCTTCTTCCAGGCGGCCGGCCATCTGCCGCCACGCCGCATCCAGCGCCAGCAGCTTGGCGCCCAGGTGCGCCTGCAGCGGGTCGGTGAGTGACAGGGAGGCGAGCACGTCCTCACTGATCGCCTCCCACGCAGCGCCGTCCAGCAGGTGGGCGCGCGGGTCGGCCCAGCGCAGCGACGGGGCGGCGAACACGTCCCGCACCTGCAGAGCACGAAACAGCCCTTCTAGGACGCACACCACATAGGCATCGCGATCGACCGTCCCCGCCGGCAGGTCGGGGTTGGCGAAGACCGGTCGTTTCCACGCCGCGCTCACCAGCGAGGCGTCGATCTCCTTCGGCAGCAGGGGCTTACGGGAAACGTGCCGGCGCGCCAGCTCCGGCAAGGCGCGCACCGCGGCCAGCACCTTGCTGCCGCCCGCCGCGGCCCCCAGCGCCTTCGACTCGCCCAGCAGCTTCAAGAACGGCCGAACGGTGTTGTACTTGTCCACCAGCGCGGCGCGCAGCGCCGCCTCCGCGGCCCCGTCGTCTTTCGGCACGAGCTCTTCGACCGATTCCAGCGCGGCCAGCACCTGCTCCTTGCTCGCGCCCGCTTCCGCGGCGACCGCCGTCCACAACGCGGCAACGTCCAGATCGGTGTCCGCCTCGGCGACCAGGTCCAGCTGCTCCACCAGCACCCGGCCCGCCCGCGACAGCAGCTTGGAGGCCTTCTCCAGTTTCGGCAGCATCGCCAGCCGCTCGCCCGTCGACTTGCGCCGCGCCGGCGAGATCAATCGGGTGGCCATCAGCAGCGCGAACAGATCCAGCGCGTCGTCGATCGCCTCGGCCTCCAACGACCGGGTCACCCCCAACATCGTGGCCGTCTTGCGCGGCTCGTGGAGTCTGGCCAGCAGCGGCGCCTTGGTGCCCGCCCCGTACTTGGCGAGCGTCTTCATCCGCCGGACCGGTACCTTGTCCACCTGCACCCGCACCAGCCGGAACGCCGCGATGTCGTCCACCCGCTTGAGCGCCTTGGCCATCTCCGTGCCCGACTGCCGCTTGGGCGCCTGCCGCAGCCGCTCCAGCTCCGAGATCCGCGCCCCGGGAGGAACCACCAGCAGCCCCGCCAACGCCTGCGGCAACCCCGCATCGGCGCGCTCCACCTGACGAGCCACCGTCGCATACAGACGCTCATCCGCCCGCTCCCGCACCGAGCCGACCAGCCGCTCCAGCACCGTCACCCCGGGCAGCAGCACCCGATGCCGGCGCAGCCACGCCACCGACTGATCGAACAACGCCGTCGGCCCCTCGGCATGCGCCCACGTCCGCCCGTGCAAGAACGTCAAGAACCGCTTCGACAACACCCGGCCCTCCCACGACTCCCGATCGTCGAAGCCGTGGTAGCCGTAGGCGTCCCGGATCATCCACGCGTGCTCATAGACTGTCTTGGGCCGCTCGCCGTACCGTTTCACCTGCGACGGGTCCCCGATGCCCAACTGTTCGGCCAGGTAGTCCACCACCGGCCACGGCACCTCCAGGGGATCCTCCAGGAACAAGCCTTTGTACCGGACTGTCCCGATTTGGACGGCTACGCCAAGGCGATGTGAATCCTGGCGCGAGCGCCCGATCACTTCCCGGTCGAAGGCGTCCAGGAAGAAGAACTTCTCCATGTCCGGCAGCGACGGCATCTCACCGAACGTCGAATACGCCGTCCTCTGCTCATCAGACAAAAACTCCGCAGGCATGACCGACGACCGTAGGCACGCCACCTAGCGCCCGGTAACAACCGGAAACACGCCACAAGTCCAGATCTTGAACGGAAATGATCAACCGCATGACGACCTGCTGAAGCGGCCAGCTAAGTTACTCACGGGTACCGCCAACGGCTGTCCGCAGGTTCCTCAACCCCGGACCTCCGGCATTCAACCTGCTGCCGATGCTCACCGAGGGCGAGAACATCGTGCTCCCGCTTGAGCTGGACAGGGTGAACAGCCTGTCGGTGATGCTGCTGTTGTTCGCCGGCGTCGTGCTCTTCGTCTCGGTCCTGGTCATCGCGAACACGTTCTCCATGGTCGACGTACACACGGCCACCGGCCTGGTAGGGCTGGCGCTCGCCGCGCTCCTCCTGGTCATCGGGCCGGCCCTGCTCGGAGTGGCGGTGATCCAGGACAGTACGGCGCTCATGCCGGTCGGCGGAGGATCGGTGTTCACCGGCGTATGTCATGACATCCCAGCTCAGGCCAGGTTCGGTGGCTCATCGCAGACTCCTTGACGGCACCCCCGGTTGAAGGATCGACGTGGTCCGCCAGGCCGGACGCCAAGGCGCGCGGCCCTTCTGGCGTCAGGGACCGGCGTCACGAGATGATCATCCTATGGCGGATGTGATTTTCTTCGATCTGGACGGCACCCTGGTCGATCACCGAAGCGCGGTCTTGGAAACGATCGGCCAGATCGTCCAGGCCGCGCCGAACGCGGCGGCCCCACCGGAGGAACTGGTGACGTTGTGGTGGACGCTGGAAGGGCGCCACATGCGGGAATACCTGGCCGGTCAGTGCTCCTTCACCGAGCACCACCGGCGCAGGCTCCGGTCCTTCCTGCCGATGCTCGGCGAGCCGGTCCCTGAAAGTCCCGGCCTTCTGGACGCCTGGATCGCCGAGCGCTACCTCACCGTGTTCGAGGAGTCCTGGCGGTGCTATCCCGATGTCCAGCCCTGCCTGGAGACCCTGAAACGGCTTCCCCGAGGACCGCGTCTGGCCGTTCTCACCAACGGGGACCCCGAGCAGCAGCGTGCCAAGCTCGCCCGCTTCGGCCTCCTGGAATACTTCGAAGCCGTCCTGACCCCGACCGAGCTCGGTACGGCCAAGCCCGTCGCCTACGCCACTGCCTGCCGGTGGATGCGGACGGATCCCGCGCAGGCGGTCAATGTAGGTGACATGCTGGAAAGCGACGTGAACGCGGCCACCCTCGCCGGGCTCACCGGCATCTGGCTGGACCGCGGCATCGACTTCGTCACCGGTGGGCCATCGCCGACGGCGGACGAGACGGTGCTCCGCATCGAACGACTCACCGACCTCTCCGATCACTTATCACGCGCGAACGCCTGACCGGCTCTCACGAATCTCGGCGTGGTCTGCGGTCTTCTCCTCGACGGCCTTGGAGATGCCTCTCTCGGCCTGGAGGAGTCGGCTGATCTGTTCCCGACGAGGCGGACCTCCTTGCTGCCCGCTCGGCCGCTATCGCGTCGTACGGGTCCGGACCCGGCCGCGCCCACAACGCATGATCTCTCCGGCGGCCTCCCGTTCTCGTTCCTCCTCGATGAGCCACACGGGCTTGATCCTCTCCGGGGGCCGGCCCTGCGCCGCCAGATCACGATGATTCCCGGCACGAGTCCCAAGACGAACAGTCCCAGCGCCAGCGGCAGGAGGCGATCGTTCCCGCTGCCGTCGATCTGGACGACGATGGCGCTGAGCCCCCACAGCCCGGTCGCGGCCGCGCCGGGAAGCTGGACGAAGAGCGCGGTCCCGTCAGCGGCCTGGCCCGATCCGCCGAGGTAGGCGTCGACGAGCCTGCGGCGGCGCCTGGCGAAGAAGGAATCCAGGGGGTACGGGTCGGCCATCTCTTCACGATGAACGCCTGACCCGCGAACTGCGCGAGAGACAGGCCGACCAGCAGGACGGTGACGACCGGGAAGCCGATCCCCTCGGCGTCAGGGAGTAGCGCGGCTCGACTCATCGCGTCTCCATGGCCCCCACGTTACGGAGCGGCGCCGGCACGTCGATCACCACCACTTCCTGAGTGCCGCGCCCGCAAGGTATCCACCGAGTGCGGCTCCCGCATACTGACCGACGGCCGAGCCTCCGACCGCGCCGACCGGGCCTCCGAACTCGAATCCGACTCCTTCTCCGATCGAGCCGCCGATATACCCGCCGAGAACCGCTCCACCTCCGCGAATGGAACCACGCGCGATCCTTTCCCAGGTGGACAGGCCATGGTCACCTGAGTCATCGACCCATTGGCTACGGAAACCGTCGGCGAAGGTCAGAGCTCCGCCGACCTTGCCGAGGAAGCGTCCGGCCTTGGCAGCCCGCCCCACTTCTCGGCGCTCTCGGCCGGCCTTGGCGAGCTTTCTGTCGTTCCCTCTCGTGGGTGGCCTCTTCGAGTACTTGTTGAGCTTTTGCAGGTACTTGACGTGCCCGTTGTCGACGATCACGATCCCGAGCCCTTTGAATATCGACTGCCATATGGCGACGTAGCCGGAGGCTCCGGTGAGGCCGTGGCGGCCCGCCGGATTGAGGCCCAGCCCCAGTTGCTGGAGGATGACGGGGAGCTTGGTCTCGTGCTTGGGCTTCGGCCGGTACTTGACCGGCGGCGGGAGCATGCACAAGGTCGGGAACACATCGCACAACGTCCGTGACCCGATGCTGTCTCCGGAGCGCACCGGCTTTCCGCGGCGGGGATAGACCGTGTATCCGTGACCGTTTTTGTTGGGGCGGCGGTCCCCGCCGTCGCCATTGAAGCAGTCGACCCCATCCGGGGTCCTGTAGCACAGTGCCGTCGGCGTCCGCGTTGGTGACGGGGTTGTTGTCGGCGTACGCATAGCCGTTCCAGCTCTGCGGGTCCGAGGTGTCGAAGAGGGGGTCTACGGAGATGAAACGGCCGGTTTCCGGGTCGTATTCGCGGGCGCCGAGGTGGGTCAGGGCGGTGGACCCGTCGATGACGCCGCCGACGAAGCCCTTCTGGCCGGGCCAGTTCGGCTCCGTCCCGGCCACCGCACGCGGGGCGCTCGCCACCATCGCCGACACCGGCAGCGAGGTCATGGCAGAGATGCGGCGGCTCCTGGCGGTCCTGCGGATCGACACCGACGACGGCGACGAGGATGGCGGCTATGACCCGGCACCGGGCCTGGACCGGCTCCACCACCTCGTGGAACGGGTACGCTCCGCCGGCGTCCCGATGGAGATGTCGATCACCGGTGCCGTACGCCCCCTGCCGCCCGGAATCGACCTGTGCGCCTACCGGATCCTTCAGGAATGCCTGACCAACGTGCTCAAACACGCCGGCCCCGCAATGGCGCACGTCTCACTTCACTATGGCGCCGACCTGGAGCTGCGCGTCGGCGACGACGGACGCGGAGCCCCGCCTGCCCCTCAGGGCGGTGGTCCTTCATCTCCGCACGGACAAATCAGCGCTTCGTGGGGCACTGGGGCTCATGACACGTCCCTTACCGGCACCCCGATGCAGGAGTCCGGACGATCACGTCTCGGGCGTCTGGCCCTCATCCTCCATCCCGTGCTCGCAACTCCGCGGTGATCGCGCGTTCCCTGAGCAGGACGGTCTCGGCGCGCAGAGCCTCCAGTTGCTCACGTAGATCTGACAGGCGCATCTGCTCCATGGCCAGCCGCATGCGCGTGTCGTCTCGCTCGGCGAGCGCCTCGGTGGTTTTGGCCGCCGCGCGATCCTGCGCCTCGGCGATTTTCTCGGCGGCACGTTCCTCGGCCTTGGCCAGCCGGCGCACCGTCCGCTTCTCCAGTTCGGCCGCCTGGTTTTCCGCCCGTTCCACCCGCGTCCGTGCCTCGGCCGCTTCGGCCAGAGCCTGGGCACGTGCCGTCGCCGCGGCGTCGGCACGTGCCAGCGCACGGTCCCGCTCGGCCTCCGCGGCCTCGGCCCGCGCCGAGGCCGCGGCGACGGCACGTTCGGCGACGCCCCTGGCGTCCTGGGCGATCCTGCTCTCCTCCAGTGCCCGTTCTCGCTCCGCGTGCGCCTGCTCGGCAAGCTGTCGATCCTGTACGGCCTGCGCTCCGGCCCGGCGAGCCTCGTTCTCGGCGGCCTCCACCCGCTCGGCCATCTCCCGTAGCGCCGCGTCCCTGGCCGCCTCGGCCCGCTGTGCCCTGCGGGTGGCCTCCTGTTCTGCCTGCCTGGCCCGGCGTTCGGTGCTGGCCGCCTCGTGCAGGGCGGCCAGTGCCTGCTCCCTGGCGGTCTCGGCGTCGGCCAGCGCGATGTCACGTTCGGCATTGGCCTCCTCCACCTGAAGCGTCATCGCATCCCGCTCACGCCGGGCGTGCTCGGAGGCCTCGCGCGCCAGCCGTACCTGTTCGAAGGCCTGCTCCCGCTCGGTGCGCGCGATCGCCACCCGGGTGTGCGCCTCGGCCTGTACCGCGCTCACCTTGGCCTCCACTCCCGCGGGGCTCAGCTCCTCGGACAGCACCTGCGCCAGCGGCGCTATCGCCGCGATCATTCCCTTCTCCATGCGCTCGTAGAACTCTTCGGCTCTGGCCAGCGCTCCCTCGAGCCCCGGCGTCGCCCGCCGCATCTCGCGTTCGCGCTTGGCCACCGCCTGGCAGTCTCCCTGGGCGCAGTACGCCCTTGGCCGCCCCCGCCCGGGCTTCTGTTCGATCGGTGTCCCGCAGTGTTTACACGGCGTCACCGCGCCCGACTCTCGCATGCTCTCAGCGTAGCATCTTTGATTTTCCAGAAATTCAAAATCAATAAATGAGATCCGTTGCGTCTCCCCCGCGTGAAGGTAACTACCGGGAATGTAAATTCCCGCAAGTTATCGATCGGTATGGCCGGGCTTTCCAGGGCGCGTGTGTGCAAACCTGCAGCTAGATGTCAGTAGAAATCTGTATGAGGTGTCAGTAGGCAGGTCAGA
The DNA here is from genome assembly GCF_040675205.1 of Streptosporangium sp. NPDC049644. Taxonomy (NCBI): domain Bacteria; kingdom Bacillati; phylum Actinomycetota; class Actinomycetes; order Streptosporangiales; family Streptosporangiaceae; genus Streptosporangium; species Streptosporangium sp. NPDC049644. The sequence goes on from NZ_JBFAOJ010000045.1 coordinate 47,948, forward strand.
GGCACTTTTCGGCTGCCGGTGATCACCTGCGGTGATCTTCTCTGAGGCCGCGTCACTTCGGTGGAGGCGCCTGCGGGCTACAAGGTCGGCGTTGCGCGGGATGTGTGGTCGCGCTGGCGGCCGTCGACCTAGCGCCAGGACCATGACCCAGGCGCGGCTTGGCTCAGCGATGACGACCTAGGCAACGGTGGCAGGATGCGCGTTACGTCATCAGCACAGAGCTAAAGGTCGGCGCAGGACAGGCCGGGCGGCACTGACGTCACGTGACGTTTTCGGGACGGCATGACGCGGAGAAAGATGCTCTGACCTGGGAGTTCGTCACCTGCTGTCAGTGGAAATCGTCATCAGGATGTCAGTGACGCCTCCGCCGACGACGGGTGGTCCATCGGCTCGGATGTCCGTCTTTTCACCTGGTCAGGCTCGATACCCGACCCCTTGGGCCGGGGTGAGGCACGGTGTCGGGAGAGGCGTTCTCCTGCGTCGACGGCCGCTGTGACGGGATGGCGTGCGCGTCTCAGGGACGCTCAGAGAAGTCCCCGCGATGCGCAGGGGTCGGCTCGCTCCAGCTCTCGCGTTCGACGACGAGGTCCTCCCTCCAGCCGGCGGCAACGGGTAACACGCGGACCGGTGCAGGTCACAAGCATGTTTTGGCTGGTCTGGCCGATGAAGGCCAAGTGGTGTCGTCCGGTTTTGTTGCGTGGACTACAGGCCGACGCCTCGCATGGCGTTGTCGCGCCAGCGGTCGACGGCGCGGATGTAGCGCAGCACGACCGGGGAGGCGGGGGCCCAGCGGCCGTGCTTGGCGATGACGGAGACGGGGACGCCCGCGGCGTAGGCGACGGTGGCGCCGCCGACGCGCAGGCTGTGCGCGGTGAAGGGGTGCCACCGGTGTGAGCGTGGGCCTCCAGGTCGTGTTCCAGGATGGCGGCATGCGGCGGGAAGGCTCAGAGGTTGTCCCTCATGTCGGTGGTTTCGAGGCTCCCCCAGAGGTGTCGGCGGCGGCGAGGTGGTCGTGTAGGGCCGCGTGGCGGAACTGATAAACGGGACCGACGGCACGCAGCAGCCCCAGGCGGTGGGCGTCGTCAAGGAAGTCCATGACCCGCCAGGGAACCCGGCGTTGGAGGGCTAGCCGGGCCACCGCGATGGTGCAGACCAGCCACGCATGATGCTTGCTCATCACGAACCCGGCCCCGAGCCCGAACGTGAGCCCCAACGCGAGCCAGATCGTGAGCCCGCCCATGAGCTGTTCCCAGTCCCAGCGCCCGGTCGAGAGCCCGATCCTGATCTCGGTCCCGACCAAGGGCCCGACCAAGGGCCCGAACACGAGCCCGCACGCGAGCCCGGCCACGACCAATCGCAGAAGGGTAAGCGCTCTGTCGGCTCGCCAACTGGAGCGGGGTGTGCTGGTCGATGCGAGCGTGGGTTGTTCCGCCCAGGTGATCAGCCCGGATGCCAGCGTGATCCGGGGCTTGAGCAGCAATGGAACGGCCAGTCACGTTAAGGAGCTCGGTGGGCGGCTTTTAACGTGACTGGCCGTTCCGATGCGGCAGGTGGCTGTGGTCGGTCGGTGGGGTTGTCCTCGGCCGCTGCCTTGAGGGTCTTGTGGACGGTGCCGATGGAGACCTTGACCCCGGCGGCGATGGTCCGGATGGACTCCCCGCGCCGCTGGCGGTCGAGGATCGCGGCGCGTTTGTCGTCGTCGACGACCGGACGGCACCCGCCGACCTTGCCCTGGCGGCGGGTGACTCAAGGCCGTCCTTGGTCTTCTTGACGATGTCGCGGCACCGGTCCTCGGCCAGCGCGAGGGCCAGGTTCACCGGGTCCTGGAGATCGGTGCGGGCACCGGCTACAACGCGGCGCTCCTGGACGTCCTCGTCGGCACAGACGGTGCCGTGACCACGATCGACCTCCTGCCCGCCGCGGTCCGGGAGGCCCGCGAGACTCTCCGCCACCGGCCACGGCCTCGTGAAGGTGTTCCTCGAAGACGGCGAGTTCGGCCATCCGGACACCGGCCCCTACGACCGGCCCTGGGGCCCGACCCCGTCGCCGGCCCCTTCCTCGGACCGCCCGCCTGGCACCGCGTCTCCGAACTCTGGCTCGACCCCGAACCGGACGCCGACCTGGCCTTCGAGGCCGACGTCCGCCTCACCGACTATCTCCGGAAACGCAAACCCCTCAGGCGGTGAGCCGCGCCCACCGCACGAGAACGGGCCTCAGGGCGGGCTCTGCGCGGCGGCACCGGCAGGCCGCGTCGTCTTCTTGCCCGGATGCCCCGCCTTCCAGACCGCGTTGTGCTCCGCATCGCGCATCTGAAGGATGTCATCGACGCTCGGCGGCTCGTCGTTCGCCTTTCTGGCCAGCCTTTCCTTCTTCATCTCGGCCTTGGTCTTCTCCTTCTTCTTCGTCTTTCCGGTCGGGTCGGTCGGCGGAGCCGCAGGCGCCTTCTGCGGCACCGAGTTCTTCAGCCTCCTCACGATGTGGTCGAGCCCGGCGATCGTGGTGTCGACCGCTTCGAGGAAGTCCTTCTGCCATTTCGGGGCCGCGGGGCCGGCCAGGTCGGGGGCGACGTTCCTGAGGGAGGTGGCCGCGGCCTGGAGCACGGCGATGGCCGTGCCGGGATTGTCGAGCTCGTCCTGCTTGAGCGCCATGGCGGCCTCCAGCGATTCCTCATCGAAGTTCACGCCCTTGGACGCGGTGGCCCGCTCTCCCTGGCCGTCGCGGTTGCCCGCGTCCACCGTGGCGTAGGGCAGAAGGTTGCGGAAGCTCAGGTATGCCTCGATCGTGTCCTCGGGGGCCTCGGCCTCCAGCGCCGCCCGGGCGGCCTCGAAGATGTCCGTGAGCTGGTCGGCGCTGAGCTGGTCGTTGGGCAGCAGGGGGGCGAGGTCGGTCATCAGCTCGCCCTTGAGATCCTTGATGACCTGCTTGCGCAGGTGGTCGCCGATCCCGGCCTCCCCCTTCTCCTTGAACCACTGCTCGACGGCGGCGCACTCGGTCACCCACGACGTGGTGTGCGACCCCATGCCGGCGATGCCGACGGGAGCGTCGGGCCTGCCCCCGAATTCGAGCTTGCCGTTGCGGATCGCGACGAGGAGGCCGCCGCCGCCGGCCTCGGCGATCCAGCGCGCGTCCACGGCGTATTCGGGCTCGCCGAGTTCGGTGTGGAACTCCTTGACCTTGTCGAGGAAGGCGTCCAGCATCGCCGGCTCCACGGCGAGCCCCGCCTTATCCAGATGCTCCTTGAGCACGTTGACGGCCGAATCCGCCGCGCTGCCACCGAGGAAGCCGGCCTTGGACGCCGCGCCGGGATAGCTGCGGACCACGATCGACTGGAAGTCGTGCAGCAGGTGCGCGAGCATCCGGGCGGGGTCCTCCCGCGTGCGGTCGGGATCCTCCCGCAGGCGGCGGGACTCCTCCGCCATGTCGTCGCCCGTGCTCTTGATGCCGTCCTTGAACGCGCGCAGCTCGTCGGAGAGACCGGGCGTCACTTCGCCCATGATGCCGCGCAGTTTCTTCGTGAGCCCGGTGACCTGGACCCGCATCTGCCACAGCTCGGGGGCACCGCTGCGATCCGGCACCTGTGCCACGGCGCGACCCTCGATCTTGTCCAGCACTCTCGCCAGATCTTGGAGGGAACCGATCGCCACCACCTCCGGCCCGTTCGGCACCCCTGTCGCCCCCTGCCCTGTCCGGGCGGGCAGCGTGATCTTCACCCCTCCGTCGGGGAACGTGAAGTCCTTTTTCTTCGTTCGCCTCGAAGTCTTTCCGTCCGGCCCCTTCACTCCGTCCTCGACGAGGAGGACGTCGACCAGATCCCCCAGACCATCGCCCATGGTCTTCAGGGCATCCAGCTTCTCCGCCGTCTTCTTCGCCCGCTCCGGTGCGACGACGTGCTCCAGGTCGGCCGCACGCACCGCCGCCTCCAGCGAGAACAGCTTCCAGATCTCAGCGCGGAGCACGAAATCGGGACTCTGCGTTCCCAGCGTGACCAGGGAATCCCGCCAGTTGCGGTGCCTTCCGTGGCCGGGATTCTGGGCCTCGACCTCGTCCAGGTTCTCCTCGCTGGCGAATTCCGCGTCCAGCACCGCGGCGCGGGCCTCCCCTTCGCCCGATCCGATCGATCCCCGGTCGCTGCCGGCGCGGACGGTGGCGAACGGCAGGAAGTTCACGTAGGCGAGGTGGTGCCCGACCGCGTCGGCGAGGAGCTTCGCCGCCGCGGCCTGCGCAGCGGACTGGGCCGCGGGGTCGTTCGGCGGCGCTTGCCCGAGGTGCTGCTTCGCTTCTCCGACCAGCCGCTTGACCGTGGCGGCGTAGTGCCCCAAGGCCTTCTCGCGCTTGTCCTGGTCCTCCGGGGCGAGGGTGTCGAACAGCTTGCTGCCTTCTGAGGTGTCGCTGTTCATCCACTCCTGCACGGCGTCCTGCATGGCCGAGAGTTTCTGCAACGCGTCGGGGAGGGATCTGCCGTACAGGGAGGCGTGCACGGAGTCCACCACACTCGCCCACGAACTGGTGTGATCGCCCATGGGGCCGCCGAAGGGCGACGGCGTCCGGGCGCGGCCGAAACGGATGCCCTTGATCACTCCGTCGCCGAGCTTGACGCGCGGAACGAGTTTCACCCTCCGCATGGGCGACAGCCCCGGGTCCTCCTGGATCACGATCCTGCGCTTCACGGGAGCCCCCGCCCCGGCCCCCGTACCCCCGCCACCACCTCTCCCGCCGCCGCCACCCGCGCCCCCGGCACCCGCCCCCGCAGCGCCTCCAGCCCCCGCAGCGCCGCCAGTGCCCGCAGCACTGGCGGCATTTGCCGTGCCCCCAGCACCCGCAGCGACCGCCGCACCCGCAGTACCTGCGGCGCCCACAGCGCCTGCGGCAACCCCGGTACCTGCGGCACCTGTGACCGCGCGACCCGCGAGCGTGCCGTTCGCCGGGGGCCGGGAACCGGCGGCGGGGAGCGTCGGTTTCGAGGCGAGCTGCGGGATCCTCCGTTGCGTGGGGCCGCTCGTCGTCCCGCCGGCCTGTGCCGGGGTGTTCTGCCGCGACGCCGGCGATCCGGACTGGCTTGCGCCGCCGAAGGAACCAAAGGAGGACGTGGAGCTGAGTCGCGGCTTCTTGGCGCTGCTTCCGGTGCTGCCGCCCGTGTCGGACTCGTCGCCGGAGTCCGTGCCGGACGAGGAGCCGTCGACGTCCATGGGCGAGCCCGCCCGTGCGGAGGTCCTGTCGCCGTCGGAGGACTTCTTCCTCTTCTTCTTGCGCTGCGCGGAGGTCTTGTCGTTGGCCATGGTCGCCTTCCTAGGGGAGCGCGCGGTAGAGGAGGATGAGGGAGAAGCCGGCGAGTCCGGCGGGGTCGCCGGAGGCGGTCAGCCGCCAGGGGCGGTTGTCCGCGTTGAGTCCCGGCGTCTGCACCAGACGGCCGGCGGCGAGGGCGAGCGCCGGGTCGCCGTGCAGCAGGAACCTCGCCTCGGTGTCCGGTGCCGCGTACTGGGCGACGATCCCGGTGACCTGCCGCCCCGAGATGCCGGGGAAGAGGTTCTGGGTGATCGGCAGGAGCAGTTCGCCACCGTCCCCAAGGAAGGCCTCCCACTCCTCGGGGAAGCGACTCTCCACGTCGAGGAGGATCGCCGCCGGGTAGGGCTTGAGCATGCCGCGCACGGCCGTGGCGAAGGTCTCGCCGCCGTCGCGCGCGGTGTACCGGACGGTGACGGCCACGTCGACGAGCCCGGCGGGGACGCGCCGTGCTTCCAGCCGCCACCGCGAGACCGCGCCGGTCCCCTCGAACGGCAGCAGCCGCTGGTCGTCGTAGCGCAGGTCGAACACGCCGCTGTCCTCGCCGTCCTGGACCTCCGACAGGGCGATGCGCTGCCCGGGCAGCCAGTCGCCGCGCACGCTCTCCGGCGGCGGCCCCTTCGGGTCGAGGAGGAAGCGGACGGCCTTGGGGTCGGCCGCGAGCACCGTCTTGTTGTCGATCTGGGTGAGGGTCGCGTTGACGGGAACGGGGCCTTCGGCGGTCAGGAAGGCGACGCTGACGGACTTGATCCGCCGCTGGTAGTGGCCGGGGAAGTCGCGGTCGAAAAGGGTCTCGGTGAGCGCGAACTCGCAGCGTCCGGTGTCGCGCAGCGCGAGCAGGGCGGGCGCGTCGAGGCCGAGCAGCGACACCCGCTTGGTGATCTCCATCCCGCGCGCGTCGGTCTCGTAGTAGGCCTGGCCGAGCCGGTCGAGGTCGAGGGCGAGCTGGTCGGCGGCGAGCAGGCCCTTGCGGCGCGAATCCCAGTACGCAGCCCGGATCAGACCGGGGGACGCACCGCGCTCGCTCTCGTAGGAGCGTTCGGCGGCGCGGGCCATGTCGTGGGCGAGCTTGTAGGTCTGGAAGTACAGGCCCGAGACCTGCCCGACCATCCAGCCGTACAGCTGGGGGCCGGCGAACTTGGCGGTGAGGAAGTCGGTGACGGCGGCGTGCTGGGCCGCTTCCCGGTCGTGGATCTCCAGCTCGCGGCGGGCGATGGCGAGCTGGAGATCGGCGGTGGTGATCTGGTGGCCGACCTGGACGACGTCGGAGCGGCTGGTGTCGAGCTGGAACCGCCAGTCCTCCACCTGGCTGTCGAACTCGGCCCGGAGGCCGAGGACCTCGCCGATCATGCTGAAGCCCTCGCCGAAGCTCGCGGACACCTCGCCCGCGGCTTCGAGGGCCTTGCTGAGCTGGAGGCCGCCGGTCTCGGCGCCGACGATGAACGGGCCGAGCTTGGCCTGCGGGACGGCCGCGGCGATGCCGGAGCCGATCTTCAGGCCGGCCGAGACGAACTGGCCTATGGCGCCGAGGGACATCATCGCGATCTGCGCCTGCTGGAGCGGCGACATGCCGTCGTTGATGAGCTTCTGGTAGTGCGCGACCCGCGCTTCGGCGGCGGTCCTGGCGTCGCGGGCCTCGGCGACGCCCTCTTCGGCGATCTTGACCTGGAGTTCCCTGATCTTGCGGGTGAGGCCGATGATCTCGCCCTGCTGCCGCTGCTGGAGCAGGGCCAGTTCCTCGGAGTCGCGCCGGTCGACCGCCTCCAGCAGGTCGGTGCCGAGCTGCCGGAGCCGGTCGGTCAGCTCGCGGGCCCGCTGGAGCACGAAGTCGAACCGGTGCACGGGCACCGGCACGGCCGCCGCCGCCATCGCCGCGTCGAGCCCTCCGCCCTCGGCCGCGCCGCGCACGAGCGCCATGACGTCGAGGGGCGGGTCGAACAGCGGGAGCGGCCGGGCGACGCCGAGGATGTCGAGCGACGCCCGGATCTTGGTGAGCCGGTCCTCGACGCGGGTCCAGTACTCCTGGAACAGCTCATTGCCCGGCACGCAGAAGTAGGGGTTGGCGATGCCGGCGTGGACGGCGCCGGAGTCCTTGAGCAGGGTGCCGTCGGCGGTGAGGTGGCCGGTCTCGCCGGGTCCGTCGCCTTCGGTGAGGGCGTAGGGGGCGGCGGGCGGCAGCGCGGCGGGGCCGAGCGTGACGGGGCGGGGCCCGAGCAGGTCGTAGGCGTAGACGTACAGCATCCGCGCCTCGTCGACCGTCTCGGCGGTGTACTGCCGGAACAGCATGTCGCCCCAGTCGAGGAGGTTGTCGATGTAGGCCATGACGACGGCGCGCCGGTAGGCCTCCGGGCGGAGCGCCGCGATGGTGTGCGGGTCGAACGGGTCGTCGAGGTAGGCCTGGATGAGAGCTCGGCGGTCGCCCATGAGGTCGTACTGGCGGCGCAGCCGCGCGATCATCTCGATGCGCTCGCCGAGCGCGGCGGTGCGGGCGTCGGGCGTCAGGGCGGCCAGGGCCGCCCTGACCTGGTCGAGGCCCGTCCCGCCGAGGTCGGCCAGGTACGCCAGCTCGGCGCCGGTGAGGTCGCGGGCGCGCCGGAACGCGGGGGTGAGCGCCGACAGCGCGGTGAGGACGGGGTTCAGCCGGGTCTCCATCCCGGGCGACGCCAGCTCGGCCAGGTCCTGGCGGGTGCGGGCGACGAGCGCGTCCACGTCGGCGGCGAGGAACGGTAGGAACCGCCAGTAGCGGGCGATCCAGGTCGGGTCGAAGACGTACTCGTACCAGCGGCGGGCGTCCTCGAAGCGCTGCCCGCCGTTCAGGGTCTGCGCGATGAGCAGCGGCGCGTGGAAGAAGATCTCCCAGTAGTACGGGCCGTTGGCGCTGTCGAAGTCGAGGTGGGAGCTGACGGGCGCGTGGGGCGCGATCCGCGGCTTGATCCGGATGGTCGAGGCGTTCGACGCCGTGGTGCTGAAGGCGGGCAGCTCGTCGAGCTCCTGCGTGGCGGGGTCGAGCAAGGCGGGGACGCCGCCGGTGAGCAGCCTCCGGTTCAATTCGGCCGCGGTGCTGGAGGTGAGCCGGATGAGCTGGGTCGGCAGGGAGGCGACCTCGAACGGGCGCGGGACGGCGTCGGCGTAGGGGTGGGCGGCGTATCCCTGGCCGAGGAACAGGTACAGGTGGGTGTCGCCCTCCAGCAGCCCGGTGAAGTCGCCGGGGAATCCCGCGGGCAGGCCGCGCCAGTTGCCCCGGTAGGGCAGGAAGGTCAGCGGGGTCGAGGGCTCCCAGCCCTTGGGGATCGGTGCGTAGCCGGCGGGGCCGAACGCGAACCGCTGGTCGCCGCGCGACAGCACGCCGCGGATCTGCTGGGCGGTCGGCTTCGGGTAGCCGTCGTCGGCGAAGTCCGGGACCGTCCCGTCGGCCGCCAGGGTGAACCTGACGAACTCGTGCGGCCCGACGAGGTACAGCTTCCCCTCGGCGAGGTACGCGGCGGTGACCTCGCCCGTCCGCCCGAACTCGGTCGTGGCGCGGCCGAGCCCGCGGGTGTCGCGCAGCCCTTCGGAGCTGCCGCCGCCGCTCTGCTTGAAGACGGCGTTGGCGTTGTCGAACGCCAGGGTGGCGCGGCCCGCGTGCACGACCGGTCCGGGCGGGCGCTGCTCTGGGACGCCGTCGGTGTTGCCGGCCAGCGCCTTGGGCGGGTGCTCGGCGGCGAGGTCGGACCGCAGCTTGACGTACCTGTCGCCGAAGACGGCGTAGGCCTTGCCATCGGCCACGTGGAAGCGGTCCACGGCGGCGCCCGCAGGAACCCGCCATTCGGCGGCGGCCGACCGGGCGTTGGCCAGGTCGTCGCCGGTGACGAAGCCGACGGCCTTGGCGTAGAACAGTTCGGTGCCGCCCGGCAGGGTGACCGCGGCGTCGATCGCCTGCCACTGCGGCAGGCGCTCGGTGTTGCCGGCGAGCTTCTTGGGGTAGCCGGTCTCCAGCGGGCCGAGGACCGACGGACCCGAGATCACCGGGTAGCGGTAGTACTCGTCCCCGCTGAACAGGTAGGTGTGCGTGCGGAAGAACCCGGCGTCCACGGCCCCCGTGCGCAGGATGCGGGTGGACACCGCGCCGAACCTGTCCCCGGTGGGCTGGCGGGTCTGCCGCGACGTCACCTTGTCCGGCGGCACGGCGACGTGGATGCCGGTCGCGGACTCGAAGAAGTACAGGGTGCCGTCGGGCAGGCGGACCGCGGCGTCCACGCGGTCCCAGGTGGTCGGCAGCCTGTCGGCGTTACCCTTGAACGGCTGGACCGGCGCCGGGTCCGCGGGGGCCGCGACGGGGCGGCACAGGAAGCTGCCGCCCTTGTGGTCGACGCTGAACCAGGGGCCGTCCTCGCTGTCGGCGGGCGCGTTGAACCGCACGACCCGGTCCGGGGTGATGGGCGTCTCGGCGGGTTCGGCGAACAGTGCGGACAGGTCGGCCGCGCGGGGCGGCGGCGTGACCGTCGCGGCGGGCAGCGCGTACAGCTCCGGGGTGAGCGTGAATGCCGCGGAGTGGGCGGTCGAGCCGACGGTGTAGGAGCACTGCACGATGATCGAGTCGTGCTCGCTGACGCCGGGGACCTTGCGGGAAGCCTGCACGTACAGGCTGACGTCGGTGATCTGGCCTTCCCGCTCGGCGTCGGAGGCGAGCACCTGGGGCGCGACCCAGGCGCCGTCGAGGTTGCGGAAGGAGTAGCGGATCTTGACCTGGTAGCGCGGCGGCGGCCCGCTCACCTTCTGATCCGAGCCCGACGATTTGGCGGTGACGGTGACCTTGGACGGGTCGGCCGGCGGGACGGGCTCGACCGTCGACCAGAACACGAAGATCCTGCCGAAGGCGTGCACCGGGTCCACCCGGTCGGCGGCGATCTGGACGTCCACCTTCTCCCAGGCGTCCCAGGCGGCCGAGAGCCTGCCGCCGTCGCGGAACTCGGCGGTGCGGTGGTAGTAGCGGCGCGGGTCGGTGCGGGTCCTGCCGAACAGGACGAGCCTGCGCACCTCGGCCGCGGTCCCCTCGGGCCGGTACACGTAGCCGCCCGCGATGGTCAGGCGGGAGACCTCGGTGTACTCGTCGAGGTAGCGCTTGTAGGAGGCCTGGACGGCCTTCTCCGTGATGTCGCCCTGCAGGAGGTCGTCCTGGAGCGCGGAGAACGCGGGGGTCTTGCGGTCGCGCAGCTCGGGCCGCAGGTAGTTCTCCGGGTAGAGGAAGACCTTCCGGTTGGCCTCCCAGGTGCGGTAGCTGCGCATCCACCCCCACCAGGTGCGCAGCCTGGCGCGGACGGCCTCGGGATCGACGCCGGCGGGCAGGGTGACCTTCTCCAGGCCGAGGAGGTACCTCTGGAGGTAGAGCTGGGTCGCGGCGATCGCCTCGCGGACGCGGGACGTGGTGCCCTGCCCGCCCATCTCCACGTCGATCAGGTACCGCTCGTACAGGTCGCGGGCGTTCCCGTGCAGAGGGGTCAGCCGGGCGACGAGCGCGTCGCGCTTGCGGACGTTCAGCCTGTCGCGCATGGCGGCGGAGATCTTCGGCCACTCCTGCGGCGACGCCCTCCGCTCGATCGCGGCGCGCACGGCGGCCGCCGCCCCGTCGAGGTCGGGCGCGGGCCCGAACATCTTCGCCCACACGCCGTACAGCTCGGGGACCCCGATGCCGGTCTTGGCCGAGGCTCCGAAGGCGTCTGCGAGGGTGAGCAGAAACTCGATCTCGAACAGGTGCTCCTCGCTGGTGCCGGGCCGCAGCAGGCCCATGTTCCGCCGGGCCCAGCGCACCTCCTCCAGCGGCCAGCCGAACGCGGAGGCGAGGTAGGCGTACGGGTCCTCGGCGCCGTCGAGGAAGAACGCGGCGAGGCCATCGCGGCCCCGGCAGAGCGCGGCGAAGCGGACGATGGTGTGCAGGTCGCTCAGCCGGTGGTCGGCGGTGCCGGACCACCGCTGCCGGAACTGCTGCGGGAAGGTCCGGTCGACCTGGTGGTACGGGCCGGAGTAGCGCAGGTACCGGTCTCCCTTGAGCAGGTAGGTGCGGCCGTCGAGGGTGAACGCGCCGTCGGGGCCGTCCTCGAAGTCCTGCGGGGCGTCGCCCCAGTCGTCGCGGACGGTCCGGGGGTAGCCGGCCTCGGGGTGGTCGAGGGTTCCGGTGGCCGGGTAGCGGACGTACTGGCCGCCGCTGAACGCGTAGAGCTCTCCCGAAGGGGCGGTGAACGCGGCGTCCAGCGGGCCGGTGTCGAAGGAGTTGCGGACCTTGCCCCAGCGGCCCACCATGGGGCCGGCGGTCCCGGCGGCGAAGAACTCGCGCCCGCGGAACAGCCGGACGACGCCGTCGGCGCCGCAGAACGCCGCGTCGACGCCGTCCTGGAACGCGGACGGCAGCGCGGCCAGGCTCAGGTCGCCGGGAAGGTCGGCAAGGGCGCGCGGGTAGCCGTCGTCGACGAACGTGCGGTCTGCGCCGGAGTAGCGGACGTACTGGTCCCCGGAGAACAGGTAGATCCGCCGGTCGGCGACGAGCGCGGCGTCCACCTTGCCGGTCGCCGCGAGGTTGTTGCGGAGGGCGCCGAGCCGGCCGGCGCCGAACGTGGCGGCGAGCTCGCTCGACGCGGTGTGGCAGACGCCGCCGACGAGGACGTGGACGGTCCTGTCGTTGCCGACGACCGCGTCCAGCGGCCGGTCCAGGGCGTCCTCGAAGGTCTCCGGAAGGCGCGCGAACGGCTCCTCGCGGCGGAGGTTGCCCGCGATCGGCTTGGGGTAGCCGGGGTCGACGTGCCGGTAGACGCGGCCGGTGTAGCGAACGTAGCGGTCGCCGGAGAACAGGTAGGTGCGGTCGCCGCGCCACACGAAGGCCGCATCGACGGTCGCGCCGGGCGCCAGGAACGGGTTCGGCGAGCGGCCCCACTGGTCGCGAACCTTGACCCGCGGGCCGAACGCCTCGTTCTGGAACGGCGCGCAGGTGTCGGCGAAGAAGAACCAGACGGCGCCGTCGGCGGTCCGCAGCGCCGACCTGAGGCCGTCGGGGGCGTCGAGGCCCGCGCCGAAGCCGGGGTACAGCCGCTCGATCGGGCGGACCGCCGACCAGGCCCCGGTCCGGTCGCTGTAGGTGGCGCACCGCTTGCCGGCGAGCAGGACCAGCGCCGTGTCCTCCACCAGGACGGCGTCGGGGAAGGGCAGCGGCGAACCGGGGAAGGCCGCGGCCGCCTCGATTGTCACCGGGTAGCCCGGGTCCGGCGCGGCGCACGACTCGTCGGAGTAAACGACGTGGCGGACCCTGCCGGCGGCGTCCGGCTTGCCGTAGAGGTGCGTCTTGCCGCGGTGCACGTAGGCCAGCGCGACGCCCTCCAGTCCGGCCCAGCGGTCGGCGATCGGCTTCGGGTCGCCCTCGGCGAGCGCCGCGCCCGGCGCGTGCGTGACGTACTGGTCGCCGCTGAACAGGTGGATCCTGCCGTCGCGGGCGACGAACGCCGCGTCGACCTCGCCGGTCTCGCGCAGGAGGTCCCTGGGCCTGCCCCACTCTTCGGCGATCGGGTAGTCGCGGCCGACCTGGGTGTTGAAGCACGACGGCCCGCGGAACAGGTAGGTGACGCCGTCCGCGCCGGTGAGGACGGCGTCCAGGCCGCTGGTGAAGCGCGCCGGGACAGTCCGCAGGGCGCGCGGCCGGAACGGGGCCGCCGCGACCGTCCTGCCCTCCAGCGCCGACAGCCGCCGCCATCCGTCGGCGGTCTCGACGACGAGCGAGCCGTCCTCGACGTAGGCGCAGCGCACCCCGCCGACCGGCAGGTCGGTGTAGCGGCGGTGGCCCGCGGTGGACACCGCGTGGCACTCGCCGCCCCGGAACAGGTAGGCGGTGCGCCGGTCGGCGAACGCCGCGTCCACCCCGTCGAGCGTGACGGGCAGCGCGGCGAGGCCGGGCTCGCCGGACAGCTCCGCGATCCGGCGCGGGTAGCCGGGGTCGACGACGGTGAGCGCGGCGCCGGTGTAGCGCACGTACTGGTCGCCGGAGAACAGGTAGGTGCGGGTGCGCACAACCTCGACGCCGTCCACCTGTTCGGGGACGTCCAGGACGAACGCGGCGTCCACCCGGCCCGTGCGGGCGAGGGTGTGCGCGACGCGGCCCCACCGGCCCGCGTTCTGCGCCGGGTAGCCGTCGTCGACCTGGGTGCGGTCGGCGGTGGAGTAGCGGACGTGGCGGTCGCCGGAGAACACGTAGGTGCGGCCATCGGCGCCGACGAACGCCGCGTCGACGCGCGCGAAGGGCAGGCTGTCCCACCGCTCGCGCAGCGCCATCGGCTCCGACCACCACCGGTGCCGGGCGTCGAACCAGACGAACCTGTCGCCTGAGAAGAGGTAGGTGCGCTCGTCGCGGCCGGTGAACACGGCGTCGACAGGGCCGAGCCGCATGCCCTCCGGCATGTTCCACCAGTTGTCGGCCAGTGGTTTGGGGAAGCCGGGGTCGGGGGTGCGGTAGTCGCGCGCGGAGTAGCGGACGTAGAACGCCGCGCCGTCTCCCCGCGCCTTCAGCCGGAGTCCTTCGCGGACGACGGTCAGCGCGACCCCCTCCCCGGTGGTGAGCTCCCAGCGCGGCGCGCTCCCGCGCAGCGCGGTGACGGTGAGGCCGTGCTCGGCGAACAGGGCGCGCAGCGCGGGGGTGAGCCGTCCGGCGTCCAGGTCGGGCTGGTGGTCGGCGGGGATCTCGCGGACCAGGCCGCCGGTGCCGAACAGGTACGTCCTGCCGTCCATGACGAACGAGGCGTCCACACGGGTGAGCCCGCCCCAGTCGTCGGCGATCCGGCGGGGGAAGCCGGAGTCGACCGTGGTGTAGTCGGCGGTGGAGTACCGCAGGTAGGTGTCGCCGCTGAAGAGGTAGGTGCGCCCGTCGAGCCCGGCGAAGCCGGCGTCCACCCGGCCTGCGGTCAGCGCGGGGGACAGCGCGCCCCAGCGTTCCGCCGTCACAGCCGTGGTCGCGCGGGCGCCGTCGAGCGCGACGGTCCGGCCCGCCTTGAACAGGTGCAGCACGCCCGACGGGTCGGTGAAGGCCGCCTCGACGCCGCCCTCGAACTGCGGCGGCAGGTCGCGCAGGCGGCGCGGCACGCCCTCGTCGGCGAGGACGCCGGCGTTCTCGATGCTGTCGGAGTACCGCAGCATCTCCCCGCCGGACAGCACGTGGACGGCCGACGCCGTCGTGTAGGCGGCGTCGACGGACTTGAGGTCGGCGAAACGGGTCTCCACCCGTCCCCACACCTCGGCGGCGGGCCGCTCCCCCGCCGTCGTGATCCAGCGGTCCCCGGCGAAGACGTGCACAACGCCGTCGAGGTCCTGGAAGCAGGCGTCCACCGCCTCGCGCACGCGCGGGGCGGGCAGGCCCTCGCGGGAGCGCCACTCGGCGACGTCGCGCGGGTACCCCTCGTCCACGGTGTCGTAGCCCGCGGAGTAGCGGACGTACTGGTCACCGGCGAACAGGTAGACGCGGCCGTCGTTGTCGGTGAACGCGCCGTCGATCCGGGCCGGGTCGGCGAACGCGTTCTTGACCTTCCCCCACCTCTGTGCCTGCGGCGCCCACCGGGTGCCGCCCTTCTCCCTGGTGAAGGCCAGCGCGGCGCCCTTGGCGTCGCGTCCGACGAGCCAGGAGGTGCCGTCGGGACGCACGAACGCGGCGTCCACCGCGGCCAGGGCCGAGAGCCGGGGCGACAGGTCGGTGAGCGGACGGCGCGCCGGGCTCGTGCGGGCGCGGGTGGCGGCGGAGTACGTCCAGTAACCGCCGTCGTCGCCGAAGAGCAGGATCACGCCGTCGCCCGCGTCGAGCAGCGCCTGGATGCGGGCGACGCCCGGCGGCAGGGTCAGCGGCTCGGGGTACTTGCCGGTGAGGTCCTGGTCGGCGAAGACCGCACGGATCTCGGCGGCGCGCAGCCCGAGTTTGGCGGCCAGCAGCGCGAATCTGCGGATCCGCCGGTGGGCCAGGACAACGCGCGGATCGGTGGGCGTCCCGTCGGTGTCCAGGGCGGGCCGGGCGAACAAGGCCCGCGCCTCCCGCGCGCTCCCCGCGACGCACTCCACCACGGCCCTGGTCGCGGCCGCGTCCAGACCCAGGACGTCGGACAGGCAGGCGTGCAGGGCCTGGTCCTGCTTGCCGGCCAGTTCGGCGACCCGGTCGGTCGCCTCGGTGACGGCGGCCGTCAGCGCCGTCGCGGTGTCGTGCAGGACGAAGAAGACTTCGCGGGCGAAGTCCACCATGTCGGGGAGGGTGAAGTCGAGGGAGTTGTCGGCGTTGGCGAAGTAGGCGAGTCGGTCCCGCGCCACGGCGTGGCGCTCGGTCAGGTGCCCGGCGGTCACGAGGCGGTCCAGGAGCCGGTCGGCGTGGAGATCGGTGAGCCCGAGGGCGGTGAACGCGCTCCGGGAGACCCGGTAGGGCGCCTCCTGCGCGGCGATCGCCGCCATCGCGTCGAACACGGCGCTCTCGTCCGCGCCGGTGAACCCCGAGCCGAGGTCCACGGCGCCGCCGGGCTCGGCGAACTCGCCCGGGTCGGCGATCTGCCCCTCGTCCAGCCAGGCGTCGTCGAGCGCACGGTGGACGCGGTGTGCCGCGAGGTCGTCGGCGAGGTCGGCGAAGTCCTCGGCCGTGAAGGTCGTCAGCCCGGCATGGAACTCCGCGACCTGGCCGCGCAGCGCCGCCAGGACGGCCGGGCGCAGGGCGGCGAACTCGGCGGCCAGGCCGAAGTCGGCGGGCGCGGCGCGCAGCAGCGCCTCCTTGTCGGTGTAGCGCCGCTCGGCGTCGAGGTGACCGTTGAAGCGGAGGCTGTCGACCAGCCTGCCGAACTGCGCGTCGGTGAGGCGGAGCCCCGCCAGGACTGACGAGTCGAGGGTGAGAGGGGAGGTGCGGAACTCCGCGAGGCGCTCGCGAAGCAGCTCCGCGACCGGCGCGGCCGCGTCGGCGAGGGGGACGTTCACCGACAGGTCCCCGGCGTTGTCGGGGTCGCGGAAGAAGTCGGGGTCGAGCACCGTGCCGTCCTCGCCGAGATGGCGGCGGTAGACGAGGTTGTCGTACAGTTCCCGGCGCTCCTGCGGGCTCAGGCCCGGCAGGCGCTCCAAGTGGGAGGGGTGGAGTTCCGCGGGGCCGTCCACCTCGTCCGCGATGATCTCGAACAGGGCGTCCCGGTGGCCGGTGAAGTCGCCGGCGAGGTCCGGCTCCCGCTCGGGCGGCGCGGCGAGCCCTCCGTCGGCGCCCAGCACGCCGCGCAGGACCAGATTGCGGAAGATCTTCGCCTGGAGCCGGTCGCCCAGGCCGAGCCCGGTGAGGTCAGAGGGGAAGACGACGCCGAGGTCGGTGACCGCCTCGTAGGCGGCCTTCTCGGCCTTCTCCCGGTGGACCTCCAGCAGCCCGCTGCCGACGGCGGCCACGACCCCGTCGGGGAAGGCGGCGAGCACGTCGTGGATCACCCGGGCCGCCCTGGGGCCGAACCTGTCCGACCGCAGCGCGTCGGGGCCGAGCGCGACGGGGTCGAGGGCGTCGCGGAGCCTGGCGAACAGTGCGGCGAGGCCGTGCGGATCCCCGGTGGCGGGGTCGGGCCGGCCGCCGAGGATGCCGGCGAGCTCAGCGCCGTCGAATCCCGCGGCGCGCATCCACGTGATCACCGCGAACAGGGTCTGGGCCAGCCACAGCGCCTGCTCCGGTGCGCCGCCCTCCAGCACCTTGTGGAAGTCGCGCGTCTCCGGAGCGGGCCCGCCCAACACCGCGAACGTGCTGTAGCGCTGGACGGAGGGGTCGCCTTCCAACGCCACGAGCACGTCGCAGAGCTCGTCGGGGCCGACGCCGAGCGCCGCCGCGAGCAGGCCCGCCCGGCGCAGCAAGGAGATCTCGGCGAGGCCGACCTGCCCGCGGTCGAACGGGCTCGGCTCCCGGTCGGCGTAGCGCTCCCGGTACCGCAGGACGAGCCGGACGATGTCCGGCTCCGCCACCCCGATCAGCCGGGCCAGCCGGAACCGGTAGTCGCGGTTGGCGGGGGTGAGGATGTCGCCCGAGCACGTCTCGACCGTCACTTTGGGATCTGGCTTCCACGGCACGATGAGTCCGCACACCTCCGGGACCGTCTGCCCGTGGACCTTGCCGAGCCGGACGACGGCGGCCACCGCGCGCAGGGCGGGAGGATCGAGGCGACCCTGCGCGCACGACGTCAGGACGAGGTCGAGGTGGGTCAGCGTCAGTCCGGTCTTGCGGGCTAGGCGGACCAGCCGGTGCGCCCGGTCCAGCCAGGCCGGGGGAAGGTCGGCGCCGGACGGCGGGACGAGCGAGGTCTCGCCGGTGTTGAGCGTGACGCGCCCTTCCGGAACGGCCTGCCCGGCCATCGCGACGAGTTCGCGGAGTTCGGCGTCGGTGAGGCCGGTGGCCTCGGCGAACCGGCGGGTGTCGCGCAGGGCCGCGAGGGTCTCGCCCGCCGCGAGGCCGTACCGCTGGCCGAGCGCCGCGGCCTGGACGTCGGACCCGGTGATCACCGCGACGTCCTCCGAAGTGAGGCCCAGGTACTCGCGCGCGGCGACGTCGTGATCCACCTGGGCGGCGAAGAGCCGGTACAGCTCCTCCGGTGTCGCCTTCAGCTGTTCGAGGCAGACCCGCAGCCGTTCGGACTTCAGCGAGAACGGCAGCCCGAACGGGTGCGCCGCCTTGCGGAGCGTCTCGTACGGCTGGTCCCCGACGAGCCGCTCCAGCACCTCGTTGACGATGTCGAGGTAGGCGGTCTCGGTGAACGTGTTCTCCTTGTCGAGCACGATCCGGGTCAGATCGGGCCGCCGGTCGAGCAGCTCCGGGCGCCCGAACGTCCCCTCCAGCAGACCCAGGAGCTCCACGAAGTAAGCGGCGGGCGACCACACGGAACGCGCGTCATCGCGTTCGGGAAAGCGCAGTTCGCCGAACAGGCTCGTGTAGTCGGGCGACGATTCTTGACTCACCATGTGCGCATCTCCAAGCCCGCCGAGGCGGCCGGGGCCGCCGAGAGAAACAAGCGCCTCATGATCTCGGAGCGGGGAAACACCGCCTACTTACCTTTTGGACACACCGACCATGCGCCTTTCTCACCTAGCGCAAATCCGGGTAGCGGCCAAATCGCCCGATCACCGCCGAACCCATTGCTCCGGTGCGTTCTCTCCGCGGCTTCTCCACTGGTCGGACCCCCTGTTCTCCCGGCAGTGCAGGCGAGTTCACCGCACCGCACCGCACAAAAGCGACGGAGTGGAAGGGCGGCGCACACAGAATTCGTTCGTGTGGGCTCGACGCCGCCGCCGAGCGCGTCGCGGCGCGTTCCACCGTTTCCCTCCACGCGTCATGCCGACCCGGCCAGGTCATTTTCTGTTCCGTCCGAGACGGCACTTTCTCGGTCAAGAAGAAAACTCGCCGACCGGATCCGGAAAACCGCTCGCAGAGGACGGGCCACCCCGCTCGGCCGGTCGCGAGCGGAGTCGGCACCTGGCCCGGCCCGCGGCTCCGGGCCCTGCCGCCGCGCCCCGGCCCGGCGGGGAGTTCTCCCCGCGTTTCCCCGCACCTTGCCAAGCCCCGCGGCCGAGCCGCACCGGTACGCCGGTGCGGGTAGGGGTGTGTGGTGGGGCCGGCTGCTTCTTCGTCCTTCCGGCTCTTTACAGCGGGGGCCTGGGCCGTTTCCCGGGCGGGCCCGGCCCGGGCCTCCCGGCCGAGCGGGGGCGGGCCGGGCCGGATGTGTGAGCATGCGTGGCCCGGCCCGCCCCTTCGGCATCCCGGGACAGGCTGGAAGGCGGCCCCCGGGCTCCTACCGCTGTGAGGAAGGAGAGCATGGCCTGCCGCGGGCCCGTCAGGGGAGTGCGCGGCAGTGCCCGCACGCTAACGCCGCCGCCCTGGCGGGGCGCGCATGCCGCTCCGCGTCTTGATCGTCCTTTGACCCGGCACAGCCCCCGCCAAGCAAGCGGCCCGGGTAGGTAGGGCGGGTGCGGGTCTTCGTCCGACAGGACCCCGCAGGAGAGGGGCCCGGGCCACAAGGCGCCTGCCCGGGCCCGGCCCGCGAGGAGGTTGCGTCCACGGAGGTGGTGTACGAGTTTCCCCAGCTAGTAGGCGTGGCGCCGTGAAATGAGGACGGCCATCGCGTGATCCTCCAGGTTGCGAAACCAAGATCGAAGGAGAAGAAAGCGATGGCCGTACCCGACAGTGTGGACCCCGCCGCATGGCTGGCGGAGCAGATCCGGCAGGGTGATCCGGGCTTCTACCGGTGGCTGAAGGGCGCCGCGGCGCGGCTGGCCCGCCGCCAGGCCGATGAGCAGCTGGCCGAGCGGATGCGGCGGATTCACGCCGAGCATGACGGCACCTACGGCGCGCCCCGGATGACGGCCGAGTTGCGCGCGGCCGGGATGAGGGTCAACCACAAGCGGGTGGAGCGGCTGATGCGCGAGCACGGCATCGCCGGGCTGCATCTGCGCAAGAAGGTCCGCACCACTATCCCGGAGCCGGACACCGCGCCGGTGGCGGACCTGCTCCAGCGCGACTTCACCGCCGAGCGGCCCAACACCCGCTACGTCGGCGACATCACCTACCTGCCCGCCGGCGGCGGCCGGTTCCTCTACCTGGCCACCGTGGTGGATCTGTATTCGCGCCGGCTGGCCGGTTGGTCGATCGCCGACCACATGCGCACCGAACTCGTCGTCGATGCGTTACAGGCCGCGGCGCAGACCCGGGGCGGACGCCTGGACGGGGCGGTGTTTCACAGCGACAACGGAGCCCAGTACTGCTCGCAGGAGTTCACGCGAGCCTGCCGCCAGCTCGGGGTCACCCGCTCGCGCGGTGCGGTCGGCACCAGCGCCGACAACGCGGCGGCCGAGTCCTTCAACGCGAGTCTCAAACGCGAGACGCTGCAGGGCACACACGGCTGGCCCGACGCCCGCACCGCCCGCCTGGCCGTGTTCGGCTGGATCACCCGCTACAACACGATCCGGCACTCCCGCCTCGGCCAGCTCAGCCCAATCGACTACGAGAAGACGGCAGATAACCTGAAGCCCGCCGCCTGAAATCGGTGTTCACGTTCATGGGGGAAGCCCCGTGCCACTCTGGCGACCTCGCGTAATCAACTGTCGCCTATTTGGCTGTGGTTGAGCTCGTGGTCGTCACGGGGAGTGGTCGTCGCCTGAGGCGTAGCGGCTCCAGGGGCTGCCGGTGGCGGTAGCGATGCGGCTGGTCTGCTGGTCGGTGTAGCCGAGCATCCGGGCGATGACCGGTGCCGGTGCCTGAAGAACCAGGTGCCGCAGTGCGGCGGCCCGGCTGTTGAGGGTGGCGATCTGGTGGGTTCGCAGTCGTTGTTCGATGGCGTCGGTGGTCATGGGCTGGCCGCCGCGGCGGCCCGGGAAGAGCCAGCGGGAGTTCTGATTGGTTGCGGTCGTCAGGTTGAGTCGCTGGTCGAGGTGGTGCAGTAGCAGGGTGGCGAAGGGCTCCGGGACGGGTGTGGGTGGGTCCCCGAGGCGGAGGCTGACCTGGCCGTCGTGATGGAGGACATCGTCGATCGTCAGGCGCAGGATCCGAGTCAGAGGCTAGGCATAGAGCAGCACCATGACGGCGGCGGTCCGGGTGAGAAGGGGGATCTGTTCGTCGTCGGGGTGCCACCGGAATACGCATCCGATCAATAAATGAGCCACCATTTATTAATGGTGCTACAGTCGATCGCGAGAGGAGGAACCCATGTCACGACCACGCGCCACCAGCGACACCGAGATGCTCACCGCCACCGCGCGTGCCATTGGCGCCCACGGACCCGCCACGCTCACCCTGGCGCACGTCGCCGCCGAGGCGGGAGTCTCCCCGGCGACACTGTCGCAACGCTTCGGGTCCAAGCGAGGACTGCTGCTGGCGTTCGCCGCGGACGCTGCCGCGGATGCCGCCGCGCCCTATCAGAGGGCGCGGGCCGCGCACGACTCGCCTCTGGCGGCGCTGCATGCCGTCGCCGACGAGTTCGCCAGTCACATGTCCGCCCCCGAGGAGATGGCCAATCACCTCAGCATGCTCCAGCTTGACCTCGCCGACCCCGAGTTCCGCGTCCATGCCGCCGCGCACGCCCGCGCGGTCGATGCGGCACTGCGAGAGCTGCTAACCGACGCCGTCGCGGGAGGCGAGCTCCCGTGCGGCACGGACGTGCCACGCCTGGCACGCGCCGTCCAGATCACCACCTACGGGTCCCTGCTGCGGTGGGCCCTCACCGGGGACGGTGATCCCACCGTCCTGCTCCACGAGGACCTCGACCACTTGCTCAGGAGGACCCCGTGACCTTCACCGCCACCGTCTTCATCGGCACCAGCCTCGACAGCTACATCGCCCGCCCCGACAACGACATCGAATGGCTGACCTCGCGCGGCAAGAGGGCCGGCGACATGGGCTTCTTCGGGTTCCTCGACTCGGTCGATGCCGTGATCATGGGCCGCAATACCTACGACATGCTCGTAGACCTCGGTGAGGAGAACTGGCACTACGGCGACCGCCACGTCGGTGTCCTGAGCACCACCCTCCCTCAGGACACCGACCAGCGCATCACCGTCTACCGGGACTTGGACAGCCTTGTCGCCGACCTCGACAAGCGCGGGATCAAGCACGCCTACCCCGACGGCGGACGCCTCATCCAGAGCTTCATCCGCGCCGGACGCGTCGACCACTTCATCATCAGCGTCGCCCCGGTCCTGATCGGCGCCGGCCACCGGCTCTTCGGCGAACTGGTCCAGGACGTCTCACTGCGTCTGGACTCGGTCGCCGACGTCGGCGGCGGCTTCGCACAGCTGCGCTACACCGTGGAGAAGTAACGGCGCTTCGAGGGAGACCGACGACGCAATGCGGGAACGGACCAGTGATGTCGCGGTCGGCGTGAGCAACTGCGCCCGCCATACAGCCTCCTTCATCTGGGTCAAGGCGTACAGCGGGGCGGCGGACACCACGCCCGCGTTCATCGGCTGCTCTTGGGGTGGTTGTAGTTGATCGGGCTGGTGCTGGTGGCTCCGCAGCCGGTGCAGCCGTAGAGGGGCTTGGTCGCGGCAGGGGTCTGCATCGGATGTGCGCGCACCCGGTGCGACCGATCGGCCAAAGCGCCCAGCCCGCCGCCTCGATAGCGGCGCACCCAGGTATGCACCGACTGACGCGAGATCCCATACCGTTCGGCGACATCGGTGACCTTCGCCCCCGACAACACCTCGATCACCGCGTGATAACGCTGCTCCACGACACTCAGCTCCACCAATGCCATCCCGGCCTCCCCCGAAGCGCAGACAACGCCACGAGCAGGCACACGAAACCGATCTAGATGTCAAGCATCAAGCGAGGCCAGAGTGTCAACCATCAAGCGAGACAGGACAACGGTGGCCACCGCGCCGGATGAGACTTTTCTCTACAGTTTCAAGGCACCCCGCCCCTGGCGGGCCGCCGGCGTTCGCGGGCCGGGCTGCGGCTCTGCGGCCGGTCCCGGCCCACGACGCCACGGACCCAAACGGCGGTTGCCGGGTGCACGGTGAGGAATCCGTCGCCGCGCCTCCGTAGGATCACGCTCGTGCCCCCTCGATCGATCGCCAGACTCCGCAACGCCGGTGTGACCACCATCTGCGTCGGCGTTCTCGCCGTCATCCTGATCGTCCTGAGACAGACCCTGTTGCTGGCCCAGTTGCTGGGCTTCCTCTCCAAGACCCTGAGACGCAACAACTCGTCGCCGGTGGAGCCCGAGGTGGCGAGCATCGTCATCCTCTGCGGGGCCGGTGTCATGGTGCTGGGGATCGTGATGGTGGTGGCGGCCACGGTGCTCCAGGCACGCGCTGCGCAGGGGTCCCAGTAGGGGTGCCACTCTGGCGACCTCGCGTAATCAACTGTCGCCTATTTGGCTGTGGTTGAGCTCGTGGTCGTCACGGGGAGTGGTCGTCGCCTGGGGCGTAGCGGCTCCAGGGGCTGCCGGTGGCGGTAGCGATGCGGCTGGTCTGCTGGTCGGTGTAGCCGAGCATCCGGGCGATGACCGGTGCCGGTGCCTGAAGAACCAGGTGCCGCAGTGCGGCGGCCCGGCTGTTGAGGGTGGCGATCTGGTGGGTTCGCAGTCGTTGTTCGATGGCGTCGGTGGTCATGGGCTGGCCGCCGCGGCGGCCCGGGAAGAGCCAGCGGGAGTTCTGATTGGTTGCGGTCGTCAGGTTGAGTCGCTGGTCGAGGTGATGCAGTAGCAGGGTGGCGAAGGGCTCCGGGACGGGTGTGGGTGCGGAAGTCGGAGGAGACGCAGGTGTAGAGAGACGTGGTGCTGGCGTGCTCGTGACCGCACTGGAACTGGACGAACATCGGATCGCGGCCCGCTGGACCAGGGTGTCCAGGCGGGCGGCGATCAGGTCGGCGTGCCGCACCAGCCAGGCCTGCACCAGTGGGTCGGTCACGACCGGTGCCTGCCCGGTCCCGCCCTCGTCGCGCCCTCCTCCGGTCAGGTCGATCTCGGGGCCAATGTCTGCCTGGACGCCGTCGAGGATCTTCTGGGCGAGGTGGTCGGTCAGGATCCGCCGCACTGAGCCGGCGTCGATCTGGACGTGGGTGGCCACCTCGGGGGTGTCGCCGACGGTGCGGGCGACGTGGTCGACCAGTGCCGGCCACTGGTCCAGCTCGACCCGGTCGTAGAGGTGGTCAACCCGCGCCTATGTACGTGATAATGGTCTATTATCACGTACATAGGCGATCATGGCGGCGCGGCGACCAGGAGAGCCGTCCGCCGGGGCGGTGCGCGACTCCGGCACGTTACCCGGTACATCGCCGCCGGGGTCGCGCGGCGGCTGGCATGAGCGCCGCGCCGAAGATCACCGCCCTGTGCGGCGGAGGCGTCAGCCTCGCCGCGGCCGCCGACGCCTTCCTCCTGCTGGAGAAGTACGCCGGGCTCGATCGCACCGCCATGCGCTACGTCAAACCCGGCGCCGAAGCCATCGCCAAGATCACCGAGATCCTGGCACCCCGCCGCCGTACCCACTGATCATGACCGGCGGCTGGCTGGAGCTGTAGGAGGTCCGGGCCATCACGTCACGGATCACTACTGAGGTTGAACTCGTGGTGTCGTAGGTTCTGACGTGCCTTGATTGCCGGGTACACCGACATCATGAGATACGCACAAGACGGAGGACTGTCCGCCGAGCGAAGAGCGTTCCGCGAACGACTGCGGCTTCAGGCGTCCGAGAGATTCGCCCGCAACGAATCCAGCACGGCCATCG
>NZ_JBFAOJ010000046.1:0-71587 GCF_040675205.1 Streptosporangium sp. NPDC049644
CACGGTCTGCGGTCACTCAACGAGGGCGCGTCCTTCTTCGACGGGCTCACCTATGCCAGATTCGCCTTGTCGGAGGAGTGGCCTGCCACCACAGAGCGGCTCCTGGCCGCAACGCACCTCACTCTTCCTTAAACCCGCCAACGGCCGGGCGGAGGTGGACGGCCCGCGCGGTCACAGGGACGCCGATCCCGGCATAGGAACCGGCTCCTCGACCACGTACTCCCGGATCCGCCATTCGCCGTCCTCGGCGACGACCTGCCACCTTCGCGTCGCGTCGAAGCCCAGCCAGGCGCTCCTGGCCACGGACGGCTCCCAGACCTCTCGGACTACATGTCGTCCGAGATCTCGATCACTTGCAGGTGCTCCTCGATGTGGCGTCGCGGCTCCTCCCACCGGGAGGCGTCGAGGGTGAGGATTGCGCCGATCCGGACGAGGGCTTCGGTGGCGGCCTGAGCGTCCCAGACGTCCAGACCGGTCCTGCCGGCCATATCGGCCAGGGCGATGCTCTCCTCGGGCCCGTCGAGGGAGGCAACGGTGACACCTGCCATCAGGGACAGGCCAAGCAGTGCGTCGGCCGCCTCAGGCGACTTGTTGTCGAGCATGACCCCGGTGATGGCCAACGTAGGGATGATCATCGGCTGTTCGCCGGCGTCGAATATCTGGATGAGGTTGATCAGCGCGGTATCGCCACGGGTCAGTTCACCGAGGACGGTCTTGTCGAGGATGAGCGGAGGGATGGTCACCCGAGTTTCGCCCTGACGTTGGCGGCCATGCGTTCGGCGCGGGCGACGGCGTCGGGGTCTGCCTGCGCTTTGGTGACGAGTCCACCCCAGGTGGCGCGGGCGCGTCGTTCACTGCGGACGCGCGCCGCGATGGCCTCGTTGACATAGGCGGACAGGGAGCGGGCGTCACCGCCTTCTACCTGCTGTTCGGCGTAGTCGATCAGGTCGGTGTCCACCGTGACGGTGACGGCTCGTTTCCTCATACTCGGATCATATAATCGGCATAAGATAACTGGCCGGGGAACGAGCAAAAGAGCGCGGACCGTGTGGTCCGTGCCTGCGGCGTCTTCGTCGTGCTACTGCTCCAGGACCGCGTCTCGCAGCCGCCCTCCTTCGGAGGCCGGTAGATGATCGCCTTCGGGCTCGCAGCGGGACGTCGTCGGGCTGCTGGGTGAGCAGGTGCTCGACCCATTCGAGGCTGGGCCGCTACTGGATGCGGCTTCCAAGGACAGGCCGACGGCGTACGCGACCGGACAGCCGGGCGACATGTACTTGGTTCACCCGTTGACCGTATACGCGGCCGACGAGCACCGGGGGGACGCGACCGCGTTTCATGGCCCAGACACCGGTGTTTCTGATCTACTGTAGGCGCGGTCGTAGGGGTCGTAGAGGCCGTCGTTGACGTGCTGGTCCATGTCCTGGCGGTACTTCCGGTCGTCCAGGAGCGGCATGCCGCGGGACACGGCGAACTCGGCCCGCGAGACGGCCCGGCGCCGACGACGGATGGGAACCAGATCGCCGATGTGGTGACCGTTGCGTGTGACGGCGTACCGCTCTCCGCGTTCCAGTCCATCCATGATCTCCGCTGACCGGTTGCGCAGGTCGCGCTGGGAGATCTGGTGGGAGCGGTCGGGCTCAGAAGTGCTCACTCACCAACTCTGACCTGGAAGGACAGATGTGTTCCAGGTAACGCCGACCTTTGACCACCGTAAGATACGGGGATGGCAACGAAGGCGTACGCGGCGCTCCTCCGGGGCATCAACGTGAGCGGCCACAAGAAGGTCCCGATGGCCGAATTGCGAACGCTGCTCACCGAGCTCGGCCACGGCGACGCACGCACTTATCTGCAGAGCGGCAATGCTGTCTTCACCAGTGCTCTGGGCGATGAGAAGGCGCTCGCAGCGCAGCTGGAGCAGGCCGTCGAGGAGCACTTCGGCTTCGGCGTCGATGTCCTGGTGCGTGATCACGCGTATCTGAAGGCGGTGGCCGACACCTGCCCGTTTCCTGCGGCCTCGCTTGAAGGCAGGCAACTGCACGTCACGTACTTCTCCGAGCCGGTCGCCGCGTCGCGTTTCGCGTCCCTCGACGCGGCGAGGTACCTTCCCGAAGAGTTCCGGCTCGGCGACCGTGCGCTCTACCTCTACGCTCCGGACGGCCTGGGCCGCTCCAAGCTCGCAGAAGCCCTGGCGAAACCCGCGCATACCAATGGTGTCATCGCCACCAGCCGCAACTGGAACACCGTCGTCAAGCTGGTGCAGCTGACCCAGGCCCAGCCTGCCTGACTGCCGCTTCACCGACCCCGAAGGGCCGGTGCCGGGGAAGGTCAGCGGACCTTGCCGAAGAAGTCGCGGATGTCGGCGGCAACGTGATCGGGTCGCTCCATGGCGACGAAGTGGTGGCCGCCTGGATTGTCTTCCGGCCAGTGAACGACGGTGTTGTGTCGTTCGGCGAACCGGCGGATTCCGGGCGGTCCGTTGTACACGCCGGTCGGCGCCGCCGTCTGCCCCTCCGGCCAGCCGAAGCCCGTGCTTTCGTAGTAGGGCCAGGAGGAGGTTCCCAGCGTCCCGGTGAGCCAGTAGAGGCTCACGTTGGTGAGGATCAGGTCGCGATCGATCACCTGCTCCGGCGGTTTCGCGGCGACGGTGAACTCCTTGAACTTCTGCGTCATCCAGGCCAGCGCGGCGACCGGAGAGTCGTGCCATCCGTAGGCGAAGGTCTGGGGCGCCGCGCTGGCCGCGGCCCTGGTGTCGATGCTGACCGGGAACGGGCCGAGTGTCGATCCGCAGGACCTGACGGTGCTCGCCGGCGCGGTCGCCAACCGCGAACGCCTGCGGTTCGCCTATCAGGCGGGTGACGGGAGCGAGACCAGACGCCTGGTCGAGCCGTACCGCCTGGTGGCGGCCGGGCGCCGCTGGTACCTGCTGGCCTACGACAACGATCGCGATGACTGGCGGACCTTCCGCGTCGACCGAATCGGTGAGGGCGCGCCGACACCCTGGAGTGGCTGGCCTCCCGGCTGCTCCTGCTCGGCTGCGAGTTCCAGGTGCACGAGCCGCCCGAACTGCTGGCGTACCTGCGTGCGGCGGGCGCCCGCGCCATCCGCGCCGCCGAACCTGGCCGTGCGGACGGTTGAGGCCGCGGGGCTTTCCGCCTCATGGCGCAAGACCGAGGACTGCCGTTGCCTTGTTCGCCGCGTCGAGTACCGTGCCGACCAGCTTGTCCTGTGCTTCGCTGAATCGCGATGTCGGTGCGACGATGCCGACGGCACCGACTATGGAACCCTCATGTTTGAAGAACGGGGAACCGATCGTCGTGATGCCGGGGCTGGAGTCGATGTCAACGGCCCACCCCCTTGTCCGGACCTCCTCGAGTTCCTGTAGCAGAGCCGCTCGAAATCGCCGCTGGGCGGTCGGGGTCATACCGGTCAGGTTGCGCGCGATGATCTCGTCCCGCAGCGTGGCATCGGCGTGGGCGAGTACGGCCTTGCCCGACGCGCGGTGTGGCTCGTTGCCCGTGAGGCCGACGTAGAGCCCGCTGACACGCAGCGGTTGTGACCCTTCGACCAGAACTTTCAAGATCACGTTCCTGTCGTCGAGAGTCGACAGGAACGAGGTCTCGGCGGTCGTGTCGGCGAGCTCGCCGACGATGTCCGCGAGCTTGTCGTTGGTGTTGAAACCGAGCTGGTAGGTCCGGAACAGGGCGCCCACGCTGGCTCCGAGCCGGAGTGTGGCGTCGGCTCGGCGTTCGAGGTAGCCGCGCGCGAGCAGGGTCCGCATCAGGTGGTAGCAGGTCGTGATGTTCAGGCCGAGGCCGGCGGAGACCTGTTGCACCGTCGGCGCGGGTTCGGCGGCGGCCACGTACTCGAGAAAGCTCAGCGCTCGCTCGACTGTTTGCAGAGTCTGCTGGGCGGGCTTGGCCGAAGTGCTGTTCACTATCTGAAATTATCAGGTCACGAGGTGGGCGCGGACCGATGCAGCGGGGCGTTGAGCCGGTCGGTGAACGCGTCGAACGCCCGGACGGGCGGGTAGGCGTCGGGGTCGACGATCACGTCGATGACCGTGGTGTGACCGGAGTCCAACGCTTTCCGCAATGCGGGGGCGATGGCGTCCGGATGATCGACCACGATCCCCGCGGCTCCCACGGCGGTCGCGATGGCGGCGTGGTCCACGGGATCGAACTCCACACCGGTGGTCGTTTCGCCGAATACGGCATTCTCGGCATGCCGCTGGGCTCCCAGGACCGAGTTGTTGAGCACCACGACGGTCACCGGAAGGCGCTCTCGCACAGCGGTTTCCAGCTCGGACCAGACGTGCGCGAAGCCACCGTCGCCGACGACCGCGATGACACGCCGCCCAGGCTCGGCGATTTTCGCTCCCAGGGCCAGAGGCAGTCCCCAACCGAGGCCGGCCAGACCTCGTGGCATGAGGAAGCGCTGGCCGGGCCGCTTCGCCAGGAGGTAGGCGGCGATCCAGAACGAGGAGTAACTGGCGTCGGCGACCACGATGTCGTCGGGGTCCAGGAGCCGGCCGAGCTCGGCGAAAAGGCGTTCCGGGGCGATGGGGGTCTCACCGGATTCCAGCAGCGGGGTGACGGCCTCGAAGTGCTGCCGGCGGCCGGCGGCGATGGTGGCTCTGAGCTCTTCTGACCGAGCGACGCGGAGGGTGAGATCGGTTGCCGCCAGGGCGGCCGCGAGGTCCCCGAGCGCGGCCCGGGCGTCGCCGAGCAGGCGTACGGACTCGTAGTTTCGTCCCACCTCGATCGGGTCGACATCGATGTGGACATAGGTGGCGTCGGGGGACGTCAGCGTCCAGCCCTCGGTGCCGTTCTCATTCGTCCGGGTACCGACCAGCAGGACGACATCGGCTCCGGCGATCAGGGGGAGGTGGAAGTGCGCGGGTCCGCGCTCGCCGGTGACATTGGCGGCGACCCCCAGTGACAGCGGACCCGATTCGTCCACGGCGCCCTTGCCCATGTTCGTGGTGACCACAGGCAGGTGGGCGATCTCCTGCAGCGCGGCCAGTTCGGCCACCGCACCCGAACCGTGCACTCCGCCGCCCGCGACGACCAGGGGGGACCGCGCCATGGCGATGAGCCGCGCCGCCCGCGACACCGCGGCGGCGTCCGGCCGGGGACGGTCGAGCGGGAAGGCCCCAAGGTCCGCGGTGCGCGCGAATCGCCCTGGCACAGCGGGCTTTCCGAGGACGTCCCGGGGGACGAGCAGGACGACCGGCCCGGGCCGTCCGCTGTTCGCCATGGTGAACGCCTGGTCGATCGCGTCCTCCACGCGCGCGGGATCATCGATGCGCCGCGTCCACTTCGAGACGCTCGCGAACAGCGCGAAGTGGTCCAGCTCCTGGAACGCGTTGCGGTCGCGATTGCCCGAGGGCACCTCCTGCACCAGCACGAGCATCGGTATCGACGCTTTGAGGGCTTCTGCCATCGGGGCGACGAGCAGGGCGGCGGCAGGGCCGTTCTGGGCCGCCACCACCCCGATCCGGCCGGAGATCCGAGCGAACCCGTCGGCCATCGCGCCGCCCGCGTTCTCCGTCCGGTACAGGATCTGGCGGATTCCGATGCGCTCGGCGGCGAGCATCAACTCGGTCGGATTGCTTTGGCCCAGGATCGCCTCGACCCCGTGACGGGCCAGTGCACCTGCGATGACGTCGGAAACAGTGATCATGTCTCATACGGTTTCAAACTATGAACTGCATGTCAAATAATGAATATTTCACTATTTGAAGCGAAGTTCAGATATTGACATGCCTGTGACGTGGCTCATATCGTCGGGCGGTGAGCGCCTCGGCCCCTCGTCACGAAAGATCTGGAGTTCCCATGACCATCGACACTGGTGAGTCGCAGCTGAGCCCGGTGCTCTGCCTGCACTCGCTGTTCCTCGACCCACGCGCCTTCGACGGCCTTGTCGCGGCCGGAGCCGGGCGCTTCCGGTTCATCGCGCCGGAGTTCCCCGGGCAGGCCGGCCGCCTGAACGAAGTCGATGCGACCGTGACCATGGATCAGTGCACCGACGACGTGCTCGCCCTGGTAGACCGGCTCGGTCTCACCTCTGTGTCGATCGTCGGGCAGTCGATGGGCGGCGACGTCGCGGTCCGCATAGCGGCTCGCCGGTCCGATCTGGTCGGCAGGCTGGTGCTGATGGGCTCGTCGGCGAGGGCCGAGACCGGCGAGAACGTCGACCTGTTCGGGGCGCTCGTCGACAGGTTCGAGCGGGAGGGATTCACCCCGGAGATCGTCGACTTCGTCAAGGGCATCCTGTTCGCGGCGACCGTTCTCAACGACCCGGCCCGCTCGGACATCCACGAGACGTGGACCAAGCGTCTCGGCGAGCTCTCCCCCAGGCTCGCTCATGCCGCACGGGGCGTCGTCCAGCGGGAGAGCGCGCTTGCCCTGTTGCCCCTGATCACCGCGCGGACACTCATCATCTCCGGGACCCAGGACCAGGCTCGCCCGCCGGCCTGGTCGGACGAGATGTTCGAGGCGATTCCGAACGCCGAACTCTGGCGCATCAAGACCGCGGGGCACAGTCCCTGCCTCGAAGACCCGGACGCCGTCATCCCGCGCATCCTCGAATTTCTCGTCTAGTTCGGAACGGAGAAGGCGACATGACCACTCCCCCCAGGCTCGCGGTGGACTTCCTTGCCCGGTCGCACCGGCTGTTCATCGACGGCGAGTTCGTCGACGCCCTCGACGGCAGGACATTCGAGACGATCGATCCGGGCACCGGCAAAGTGCTCAGCACGGTGGCGGAAGCATCGGAACGGGACGTCGATCGCGCGGCGGCCGCGGCCCGTCGCGCCACGGAAGGTCCATGGTCGGTCATGTCGCCCAGCGAGCGGGGCCGCATCGTGCACCGCATCGGCGACCTGATCGCCGAGCACGCCGAAGAACTCGCGGAACTGGAGTCACTCGACAGCGGAAAGCCGGCCGGCGCGGCGCTCGCCGTCGAGATCCCGCTCGCCGCGGACATGTTCTGGTACATGGCCGGCGCGGCACGGCGGATCACCGGGACGACGATCACGCCGTCGGTGCCCTACATGCCGGGCCAGGAGTTCCACGCCTACACGACCCGCGAACCGCTGGGCGTCACCGGGCAGATCATCCCCTGGAACGTTCCGATCCTCATGGCCGCGTGGAAGCTCGCCCCCGCACTGGCCACCGGCAACACCGTCGTGCTGAAGCCCGCCGAGCAGACGCCGCTGACCGCCCTGCGGATCGGTGAACTCCTCCTCGAGGCCGGCGTCCCGCCGGGCGTGGTCAACATCGTGCCGGGATTCGGGGAACGAGCCGGAGCTCATCTGGCCGCGCACGAGGGCGTCGACAAGATCGCTTTCACCGGTTCGACCGAGGTCGGCCGCAGCATCGTGCGCGCCGCGGCCGGCAATCTCAAGCGCGTCTCACTGGAGCTGGGCGGCAAGTCGCCGAACATCGTCCTCGACGACGCGGACGTCGACGCCGCGATCGCGGGAGCCGCGCTGGCGATCTTCTACAACCAGGGTGAGGTGTGCTCCGCCGGCAGCCGTCTCTACGTGCACGAGTCCCGATTCGACCAAGTCGTCGAAGGTCTCGCCGAGCGTGCGCGCGACATCAGGGTGGGCTACGGCCTCGATCCGGATACCGACATGGGCCCCCTGGTGTCGGCGGAGCACTTCGAACGGGTCGGCCGATATCTCGATCTGAGCAAGGAGTCCGGGGGCCGGACACTGGCCGGGGGCGGTGCGCTGGACCGCGACGGATACTACGTGCAGCCCAGTGTGATCGCGCGGCCCGACCGGGACCATCCGATCGTCCGGGAGGAGATCTTCGGTCCGGTCGTCACGGCATTGCCGTTCAGCGATATCGACGATCTGGCCGCTCAGGCCAATGACACCGTCTACGGCCTCGCGGCCGGGGTGTGGACGCGCGACCTGTCGAAGGCGCACCGGCTGGCCAAGCGGCTGAAGGCCGGAACCGTGCACGTCAACACCTATCACGTGTTCGGCTCCGAGCTGCCTTTCGGCGGATACAAGCAGAGCGGCTGGGGCAGGGAGAAGGGCGACGCCGTACTGGAGCAGTACCTCGAAACCAAGTCCGTCGTCGTGGCGCTGTGAGATCCGAGGACGGACAAGCATGACCGACATACAGACAGTCGCCGGACCTGTCGATTCCAGTGAGCTCGGCCGGACGCTCGTCCATGAACACGTCTTCGTGCTCGGTGAGGAGTACCGGCAGAATTACCAGGACGATTGGGACGAGGACCAGAAGGTCGAGCAGGCGGTCCGCGACCTGAACGAGCTCAAGTCTCTCGGCATCGACACCATCATGGACCCCACGGTTCTGGGGCTCGGCCGGTACATCCCGCGCATCGAACGCATCGCCGCGCGAACGAACCTGAACATCATCGTCGCGACCGGGCTCTACACCTTCAACGACCTTCCGCACCAGTTCTCAAGCCGCGGTCCTGGCCTGCTCATCGACATCGAGGAACCGCTGACCGAACTGTTCGTCAAGGACCTGACGAAGGGGATCGGCGACACCGGCGTGCGCGCCGCATTCCTCAAGTGCGCCATCGACGCTCAAGGGCTCACACCCGGCGTAGAGCGCACGATGAGGGCGGTCGCGCAGGCCGGTGTCGAGACCGGGGCTCCGATCACCGTGCACACGCACGTCGGATCCGAGTCCGGACTGGTCGCGCAGCGGGTTCTCGCGGAAGAGGGCGTCGATCTGAGCCGGGTGGTGATCGGCCATGCGGGCGACAGCACCGATCTGGATTATCTCTGCCGCCTGGCGGATGCCGGTTCGATGCTGGGCCTCGACCGTTTCGGACTCGACGCGTTCCTGCCGCTCCAGCAGCGGATCGACACCCTCGTGGGCCTCGTGCGCCGTGGCTACGCGGAGAGCATCGTCGTTTCGCATGATGCGTCCTGCTTCATAGACTTCGTCTCGGCGGAGGAACGCCCCCGATTGGGGGAGAAATGGAATTACCGCCTCATATCCACCGAGGTCATTCCCGCATTGCTCGAGGCGGGCGTCGCCGACCGCACCATCGAGACCATTCTCGTGGACAACCCGCGTCGCCACTTCGAGGGGGCGGGGGCATGACCGCGGCGAAGGGCCGCCGCCCGGCCCTGTCCGCCGCCCTCTGGCACGCGGATCCCGACCCCGACCACGTGGACAGCACCATCGGGGACGCCCTGATCCGTGCCGCCTCACGGTGGGGGGATCGAACGGCACTCGTCGAGGGTGTCGTGGGAGAGCACGCGCGGCGTTGGACCTTCGAGGAACTGCTGGAGGACTCCATCCGCGTCGCCCGGGCTCTGCTTCGGCGGTTCGGTCCCGGTGAGCGCCTGGCGGTGTGGGCCGGAAACGGTCCGGAGTGGATTCAACTCGAATTCGGTGCCGCGCTCGCGGGATTGACCCTGGTCACGGTGAATCCCGCCTTCCGGCAGGCGGAACTGTCGTATGTGCTGGAGCAGTCCCGCGCATCGGGCATCGTCGTACAGCCGCGGTACCGATCGACCGAACTGCTGCCGATGGCCAACGCCGTGCGGGACGGCACTCAGGTGCGTGAGGTGATCTCCCTCGAGGACTGGGACGAGTTCCGGGCCGCGGAGAGCGGCGCGCGGGACGGCCTGCCGCATGTCGCGCCGAGGGATCCCGCTCAGATCCAATACACCTCGGGGACCACCGGGCGACCGAAGGGAGCGCTGCTCAGTCACCGTGGGCTCGTCGCCAACGGGCGGTGGTACGCGACCGTCGCAGGCGCGCATCCGAACGATGTGTGGGTCAACCCGATGCCCCTGTTCCACACCGCGGGCTGCGGGCTGGTGACGCTCGGCGCCCTGCAGACCGGCGGCTGCCACGTGATTCCCGCCGGGTTCGACGCCGACCTCATGCTGGACCTGTTCGAAGCCGAGCGGGGAACCATCATGCTGAGCGTGCCTACCATGTTGATCCGCATGCTTGAACGGCAGGCGGACCAGCCGCGCGATGTGTCGAGCTGGCGGTCGGCCACGCTCGGGGGCGCACCCGTACCGCTCGATCTGGTCCTGCGCGCCCAGCGTGAGCTCGGGGTCGAGGTCGGCATCGGGTACGGCCAGACAGAGGCGTCGCCGTACATCACGCACACCGCCGGCGGGGATCAGGACGCGGAGACGCTGGCCACCGTGGGACGGCCGCTGCCCGGAGCCGAGGTCAAAATCATCAGCCCGAGCTCAGGTGAGGTGGCCGGGATCGGCGAACTCGGTGAGATATGCACCCGCGGCATCTGCGTGATGACCGAGTACTTCGACAACGCCGCGGCGACCGCCGAGGCCATCGACGCCGACGGCTGGCTGCACACCGGCGACCTGGGGACCATGGACGCGTCGGGATTCGTCAGAATCCAGGGCCGGCTCAAGGACATGATCATCCGTGGCGGCGAGAACATCTTCCCGCGCGAGATCGAAGACGTCCTCTACACCCACCCCGGAATCAGCCTGGTGACGGTGGTCGGACTGCCGGATGCCGAATGGGGCGAAACCTGTGCCGCATTCGTGGTGGCGGCCGACGGGGCACAACTTACCGAGGGCGAACTCGACGCCTTCTGCCGCGACCGGCTGGCCTCGTACAAGGTTCCGCGCAGCTGGCACTTCCGGAGCGAGCTGCCGCAGACCGCGTCCGGGAAGATCCAGAAGGTGGTGCTTCGGGAGAAGTACCTCGCGGATCTCGCCATGGGCTCGACCGGGGGAAGCCGGCCATCTTCCGAGTGCGGGCCTTGACCAGGACCGCGATGCCGTCCGCGCGGTCCTTACCCTG
Source organism: Streptosporangium sp. NPDC049644 (assembly GCF_040675205.1). NCBI lineage: Bacteria > Bacillati > Actinomycetota > Actinomycetes > Streptosporangiales > Streptosporangiaceae > Streptosporangium > Streptosporangium sp. NPDC049644. Next base: position 10,794 of record NZ_JBFAOJ010000046.1, read on the forward strand.
CCCTTTCACAACGGCGGCACGGAAGGCGTGAACGCCAGGACGAAGCGGATCATACGCCAGACGCACGGCCGAGCCGGTTTCAGCCTGCTCCGCCACCGTGTTCTCCTGGGCTGACGCCCCGTCACCGCCGACCGTCAACCGGGTACACCCGGGGGGGGGAGTCGTCAGGTTCACGCCGTGCCGGAGAGTCGCCGGAGGTGAGCGGGATCGGCAACGGGATGCCGCTGCCGATCCCGCGAGGCGGTTACCGCTGGGCCGGCGGTGTGGCGCAGTACCGGACTGTGTTCCGCTCGGGATCGGTGCCCGCCTGCTGGAACCCGGCCTTTTCCAGGACCCGGATCGAGGACGGGTTCGGCAGTTCCACATTGGCGTAGACCGTGCGGACGCCCGGTGCGGTGAAGGCGTACTCGGTCAGGGCGCGTGTGGCCTCGGGGGCGTAACCGCGTCCCTGCCGGGAGGGCACGATGCCGTACCCGATCTCCAGGACGCCGTCGCCGGGCGGCCAGAACAGGCCGATCGATCCGACCACCAGACCGCTGTCGCGTTCGATGATCTGACGGTGACCGTACTGGCCCAACCACGCGGGGTGCTCGGCGAACAGGCCGACGATGACGCGATCGCCCTCGGCGGGGAAGTCCTCGGCCCAGTGCACCGGCCGAGCACCCTCCAGGGCGGCGGCGACCTCGCCGGGGGCCCACGGCCGCAGGGCGAGGCGGTCAGTGATCAGGTCGGCATCGATCATCGAGAAGAAAGAGAACAAGAGAGACTCCTGGTCGTTCGAACGACCCGGTCGGCGCTCTAGGCTCGCGCGGACCGGACAAGGGCACGCTGAAGACGGCTGCCGACGGCCATATTCATCGACCTCCCTCGTCACGAAGTGATCAGGCGTCCCTCGCCGCCGCGAGGCTAGCCTCCCGCCGCCGTACGGGCAAACCGGTTTCGGCGTCCTCACCCGCCTGACCGATGCCGCCTACCGGGCCTGTCCCCGCCCCCGTGGAACTCGTCGCATGCCACGATTACCGACGTCGAGGCGCTCTGCGTCCCCGGGCGAGCGGCCTCACAGCAGCGGATGCACCTCGGGGTGCGCCTCCCACCAGCGTCCGAAGAGCGGATTGTCGTACACATGGTCGATGAACGCCGCGGCGAGGCCGCGATAGAGCGCCCCGGCGGTCGCATCGCCCAGGCGGTCCCTGTGCCACGCGACGAGCAGCCGTGCCACCTGTGGCTCTCCCATGAGCGGTCGTACGGCGGTGCCCAGCGCCGCGGTCCAGCAGGGATCGACCAGCCGCACGCCGTACCCGCCCGCCACCAAGGGGTGGCCGGCGCCGCTCGGCGCCTCGAAACGCAACCTGGGTTCGAAACCGGCCGCCCGGCATGAGGCCCGCAGCGCGGCAAGGGAACCGTCATCGGCCCCCGGAGGGCTGATCCACGCCTCGTCCTTGAGATCGGCCAGCCGGATCTCCTCGTTTCCCGCGAGCGGGTGCCCCGCCGACAGGGCGACGAATATCGGATATCTGTACACCAGCGCCCGGCTGGCGACCGGCGGCGCCAGCGTGACCTCGAAGCCCTCGATGACGCCGAGCAGCGCCGCGTCGAGCCGCCCGTGCGTGAGCGCCTCCGCCAGCAGCGCCGTGGAGGGCTCGATCCGTAGTGAGATCTCGCGTCCGGGCAGGGCGTCGCCGACCCGGTCGACGATGCTGCCCACGCAACCGACGTGGACCGAGCCCAGCCGCAGGGATCGGGCCTCCGACGGCCCATGCAGGTCGCCGAAGAGCGCGTCGACCTCGGACAGGACGATCCGGGCGCGGGCGATGACCTGGTCGCCAAGCGGTGTCGGCTCCACCCCGGAGCGGCTGCGGACGAAGAGCTCGCCCCCGACGAAGGTCTCTATCCGGCGCAGCAGGTTCGTCATGGCCGGCTGGGAAAGCCCCACCTGGGCCGCCGCTCTGGTCAGGCTGCCCGACTCCGCTATCGCACAGATCATACGGAGATGACGGATATCGAGATCCATAACCAAGAATTATGTGTGCCTTTATGACCGCTGGTTTGGTTTTGTCACCAAACTACGGGCGGCAACACCACTTCGCTCCCCGAAATCCCTGAGCCCCGTGGCCCGCCGGTCCGCCAGGACCCGGTGGAGCCCCGCCGCGTCCTGGCCCGTTCCGGCCGCCGCGGCATCCCCCTTCACACCCCCCGGAGGTTGCTCGTGGGAATCACCCCACCCCTGCGCGCGCTCAGAAACCCGTCATTGGTCGCGCTCGTCCTCGTCCCGGCCCTCGGCCTGGGGCTCGCCCTGCAGCCGGCGGCCGCATCGGCCGCCACCGAACCGATCGCCGAACCCGTCGTGACGACATCCGCGGGCAGGACGCCGCCCCCCGAGCCGGCGCTGCTCGCGACCGACGGCGCCGACCACGTCCGGCGTTCTCCGCTCCCGGTCAGCGAACGGGCGCCGATGCCCTCCTCCAACGAGCGGCTGCGCCATGACTACGATCGGCCCGAGCCCGCCCCGGCGCACCCGCGCCCGTCCATGAAGGAGAAGACGAAGTCCGCCGCCACGGTGCGGGCGGCGGCCGCGTGCGACGTGAGCGACTTCACCGGCCGGACCGGAAGCGCCCTGGTCCAGCAGATCAAGTCCTCCACGACCGACTGCGTCAGCACCCTGTTCGGCCTCACCGGCAGCGACGCCTACCACGCCTTCCGCGAGGCGCAGATGAGCAGCGTCGCGTACGGCCTGCGTGACAACGGGTCGTACTACCCCGGCGACAACTCCACCGGCACCGCTCAGCTCGTGCTCTACCTGCGCGCCGGCTACTACGTGCACTGGTACCACGCGTCCACCGTGGGCACCTACGGCTCGTCGCTCAAGACCGCGATCGAGGCGGGCCTGGACGCCTTCTTCGGCAACCCCAAGTCCTCGACGGTGAGCGACGCCAACGGCGAGGTGCTGGCCGAGGCGGTCACGCTGATCGACAGCGCCGAGGAGAACGACCGCTACCTCTACGTGGTGAAGCGGCTGCTCAACGGCTACAACAGCTCCTACAACGCGAGCTGGTGGATGCTGAACGCGGTCAACAACGTCCACACCGTGCTCTTCCGCGGCCACCAGCTCCCGGCGTTCGTGACCGCCGTCCAGGCGGACCCCAGCGTGATCGACACGCTGTACGGCTTCACCGGCGACAACTGGAACCTGCTCGGCACCGACCAGAGCTATCTGGCGTCGAACGCCGGCCGGGAGATGGCCCGCTTCCTTCAGGAGACCGCCCTGCGGCCGAAGGTGCGGCCGATGGTCAAGGCCCTGCTCGACCGCGGCGACATCTCCGGCACGACCGCGCCCATGTGGGTCGGCGTCGCTGAGATGACCGACTACTACGACAGGGCCAACTGCTCCTACTACGGCACCTGCGACCTGCAGGCGCGGCTCGCGGCCGCCGTTCTGCCGATCCGGTACACCTGCAGCTCCAGCATCACGATCCGTGCGCAGGCCCTGACCTCCGCGCAGCTCACCACCGCCTGCGACAGCCTCAAGAGCCAGGACGCGTACTTCCACGACCTGGTGAACGACGGCGGCCGCCCCGTGGCGAACGACGACAACAGCACCATCGAAGTCGTCGTCTTCCACTCCAGCACCGACTACCAGATCTACGCCGGGACGATGTTCGGCATCGACACCGACAACGGCGGCATGTACCTGGAGGGCGACCCGGCCGCGGCCGGTAACCAGCCGCGCTTCATCGCCTACGAGGCGGAGTGGCTGCGGCCCGCGTTCGAGATCTGGAACCTCAACCACGAGTACACCCACTACCTCGACGGCCGGTTCGACATGTACGGCGACTTCACCGCCGGCATCACCACCCCGACCATCTGGTGGATCGAGGGCCTCGCCGAGTACGTGTCGTACTCCTACCGGAACGTGACCTACGACGCGGCGATCACCGAGGCGGCCAAGAAGACGTACACGCTCAGGACGCTGTTCGACACCGACTACTCGCACGACACGACCCGCGTCTACCGCTGGGGTTACCTGGCCGTGCGATACATGTTCGAAAAGCACCCGGCTGACGTCACCACCGTCCTCGGCGACTACCGGACGGGCAACTGGAGCGGCGCCCGCACCTTCCTGACCAGCACCGTCGGCACCCGCTACGACAGTGACTGGTCGAGCTGGCTCACCGCCTGCGCGTCCGGCTCCTGCTCGGGCGGCGGCGGCACGAACAAGCCGCCGACCGCGAACCTCACCTTCACGGTCAGCGGCCTCGACACGACCTTCACCGACACCTCGACCGACTCCGACGGCACGATCGCCTCGCGCTCGTGGGAATTCGGCGACGGCACGTCCTCGACCGCGGCGAACCCCACCCACGCGTACGCCGCGGCGGGCACCTACACGGTGAAGCTGACCGTCACCGACAACGGCGGCGCCACCGCGTCGACCACCAGGCAGGTGACCGTGACGTCCGGCGGCACCCTGCCCGAGTGCACCTCGTCCGACATCAGGGAGCTGGGCAAGAACTGCCGGCGCGGCAACGTGTCCGCGACCGCCGGTGACCACGCCTACTTCTACCTGTACCTCCCGGCCGGCACTACCAGGATCGTCATCACGTCGTCCGGCGGCACCGGGAACGCCGACCTCTACTACAGTCCCAGCACATGGGCCACGAAGTCGGCGTACACGCAGCGGTCGGCCAACTCCGGCAACGGCGAGACCCTGACGGTGACCAACCCGGCGGCCGGCTACCACTACATCAGCCTGTACGCCACCGCCGCGTTCTCCGGGGCCTCGGTGAAGGTCGAGTACTGACGCTCACCGTCACCCCGTAACGGCTTGATCATCCATGCCGGGACCGGGCCTCACGCCCGCTCCCGGCCCTCGGATCGCCCTGAGCACGCCCCGGCCTGGCAGGAAGTACCGGCCCCCTGGTCATTGTTGGCGGCTGTAGGCGCGGATGGCCAGGGGGCAGAACACCACGAAGAGGGCCGCGCACCAGATGAGCGTGGTGGTGACGGTGTCGCCGGCCGGGGTGCCGTTGAGCAGGGCGCGGCAGGCGTCCATGACGTGGGTGACGGGGTTGATCTCGGCCCAGGTTCGCAGCCAGCCGGGCAGGGTCTCGACGGGAGCGGCGAGGCTGGTGCCGAGCTGCAACGGCAGGAAGCCGATGAAGCTGATCGCGAGGACGGTGTCGGCGTTCCTGACCAGGACGCCGACGAACACGGTGACCCAGCTGAGGCAGAAGCCGAAGGCGATGGCCAGGCCGGCGGCGGCGAGGGCTGCCGCGAGGCCGCCGTGGACGCGGAAGCCGAGGAGCGCGCCGATGGCGAAGAGGATGGCGACGGCGAGCAGGTAGCGGACGATGTCGGCCAGCACGGAGCCGAGCAGGGGCGCCAGGCGGCTGATGGGCAGGCTGCGGAACCGGTCGGTGACGCCGTTCTTGAGGTCGAGGTTGATGCCGGTGCCGGTCGAGACCATCCCGGCGAGGCCGGCGCCCATGACGAGGATGCCGGGGAAGAGGTACCGGAGGTAGTCGGCGGTGGAGCCGGCCACCGATCCGCCGAAGAGGTAGAGGAAGAGCACCATGAACAGGGCGGGTGTGACGACCCCGTTGATGATCGGGCCGGGGTTGCGGGTGGTCTTGGCGAGGCTGCGGCGGGCGAGCACGAGGCTGTGCCGGAGCCAGGCGAGCGGCCGGGTACGTGGTTGTTCGATGGCGGTCATCAGGCGGCCCTCGTCGGTTCGTCGGTGTCGTCGGCGGCGGTGGTAGGTGTTCCGGTCAGGGCGAGGAAGACCTCGTCGAGGCTGGGCAGGCGCAGCGACAGTTCGGAGACGCCGATGCGGTGTTCGCGCAGCCGGGCGGTGATCTCGAAGAAGTCCTCGTCCCCGGCGACGGGCACGACCAGCTCGTGGCGGGTGGAGCGTTCCGGGGTCCGGCCGGTGACATCGGCCAGGATGCCGACGGCCGCGTCGGTGTCGGCGGGGTCGTTCGGCCGCACGGCGATGGTGTGCCCGCCGACCTCTCGTTTCAGCTCCGCGGGAGTGCCGGAGGCGATGACCCGTCCCCGGTCGATGACGGTGACGGCGTCGGCGAGGGCGTCGGCCTCTTCGAGGTACTGGGTGGTCAGCAGGACGGTGACGCCGTCGGCGCTCAGACCGCGGATCATCTGCCACAGCTCGTCACGCTTGCCGGGATCCAGTCCCACCGAGGGCTCGTCGAGGAAGACCACCTCGGGGTGTCCGACCATGCTCGCGGCCAGGTCGAGGCGGCGGCGCATGCCACCGGAGTAGCCGGCCACCGGTCTCTTCGCCGCGTCCTCCAGGCCGAAACGGGCCAGCAGGTCCGCGGCACGCCGGAGAGCCTGCGGCCGGGGCAGGTCGAGGAGCCGGCCGATCATGACCAGGTTCGCCAGCCCGGTCAGCTCGTCGTCCACGCTGGTGTGCTGGCCCGACAGCGCGATCCGCCGGCGTACCTGTCCCGGCTGGCGTGCCACGTCGAACCCGGCCACGGACGCGCGTCCGCTGTCGGGACGCAGCAGGGTCGCGAGGATGCGGATCACGGTGGTCTTGCCGGCGCCGTTGGGGCCCAGCAGGCCGAGCACCTGCCCGCGCGGGACGGCCAGACCGACCCCGTCGAGCGCGGTGACCTTGCCGAATCTCTTGGCCAGCCCCTCGGTCTCGAATCCATGATCGCTCACCGTCACCATCCTTCGTCTCGACCGCTTCGCAGTTCAAATGTTCTCAACATCTGAATTTTGAGAGTATCCTAATGCTGGCGATCCAGGGAAAGGAACTGCGATGGTTCGACTGACTCGGGTGCAGCAGCAGGAGCGCACCCGGACGTCCGTGCTGGCGGCGGCGAGGGAGGAGTTCACCGAACACGGCTACGCCTTGGCCAAGGTCGATCGGATCGCCGAGCGGGCCGAGCTGACCCGGGGGGCGGTGTACTCGAACTTCCCGAGCAAGCGCGCGCTGTACCTGGCGGTGCTGATCGACATGGTGGAGAACGCCCCCGCGGGTGAGCCGTCGACGAGGTCGCCGAGGTCGCCGGCCGAGGTGCTGGGCGTGTTCGCCCGGACCTGGCTCGAACGGCTGCCCCTGGTCGACGACACGGCTTCGGGAGGGCGGCTGCACCTGCGCTCGCTGGCCGGCGTCCTCGATGACGAGCACGCGCGCACGGTGCTGGCGCAGGTCGTCCGGCTGGAGGCGTTGCTGCTCGCCATCCCGCTGGAATCGTGCGAACCGGCCCAGGCGACGCCGGTGCGGCGGGTACGGCTGGCCGAGCTGGTGCTGACGCTGCTGGACGGTTCGGGCCACCTGGCTGAGAGCGCACCGGGATTCGGCGACCCTTTCGACCTGGCGCGCGCCTGTGAGCACCTGTCCGGGATCGATCTCGCCGACACCTGGACGCCGCCGTATCTGCCCTATGTCGCTCCGGCACGACCGTGTGGGGACGCGTGGGATCCGCCCACCGGACTCGCGGATCGGATCAGCGGAGAGCGGGCCGACCTCGGCGCCGACGGTCTGATCACGGTGCTGGGGGCCGGTCGTCTCGCCGCCGCCGAGGAAGCCGTCCGTTCCGCCCGGCCCGGCGAGCAGGTGACGGTGGTCGTCGTCACGAGTGACGCCGCCGAGACGGGCCGCCTGGTACGGCTCAGGGTCACCGACCTCATCGGCTGCCTGCGGCGGGTGTTCGCCCCCGAGGCCTGGCGGCGCGTCCGGCTGGTCCTCGATGACGAGGCCCTGGCCGCGGCGGCGATCGGTCTGACGGACCTCGACGACGAGACGGAGTCCGCCGTACGCGTCCGGGGCGGCGCGATCGTCGCCCGAGCCCACGGGCGAGGCGCCGCGTACGCGGCGTCGACCGCGGACGCCCCGAACGGCACGCGGCCGCGGAGCGCCAGGTCATGACCCGATCCGAGCTTCCCGCGACCGGCACCGGCCTGCTGGTACTGCACGCCCTGCGCTGCGGCGGCGCCGCCGGCCTCGCCCGCCTGGCCAGGGCCACGGGCCTCGGTGAATCCGACGTCGAGTCCGAGCTGATCGATCTCGCGGTCGCCGGTCTCGTCACGCATATGGCCGGCGACTTCGGCGGGTGGAGTCTGACGGACACCGGCCGTGTCGTGGACGCCGAACGGATCACCGCCGAATTGGAGTCGGCCGATGCCCGCGCCGCCGTGGCAGCGGCGTTCGACGACTTTCTGGTGCTCAACCCGGAACTGCTCGACCTCTGCACGGCATGGCAACTCCGATCCGTCGACGGTGTCATAACCGCCAACGACCACGGCGACCCCTCCTACGACGCTCGGGTCCTCGCCCGATTCGCCGAGTTCGACCAGCGTGCCGCCGTCGTCGGTGCCGAGCTGTCCGCGGCGTTGCCTCGATTCGGCCGCTACCGAACCCGCCTCGTCGAAGCCCTGGATCGCGCCACCTCCGGCGCGTTGGAGTACGTGGCCGACAGCACCGCGTCGTACCACGCCGTGTGGGCCGAACTTCACGAGGACCTGCTCGCCACACTCGGGATCCCCCGATGGGTATGAGATGGGTTCGCCCGCTCTCCACGCGGGTCGAGGAGACGGCGGAGACGCTGGGCGGCAAGGCACACGGCCTCCTGGTCCTCCTCCGTCTCGGGTTGCGGGTGCCCGCCGGGTTCGTCGTCACCACGGAGGCATGTCGCGCGTTCCTGCGTGACGGGCGTCTTCCCGACGGACTCGACGACGAACTCGCGGCGGCCGTCACCGACCTCGAAGCCTCCACCGGGCGCCGCTTCGGGGGATCACAGGTGCCGTTGGCGGTGTCCGTTCGTTCCGGGGCCGGCGTGTCGATGCCCGGCATGATGAACACGATCCTCAACCTCGGCCTCACGACCGGAGCCACAGCCGGGTTGGCGGCCGAGACGGGCGACTCGCGGTTCGCGCTGAACTCACGGCTGCGGTTCCTGTCCGGCTTCGCCTCCGCGATCACCGACCTGGACGTAAGGCGAGGAACCGGCGACGAGGAGGCACAGATCAGAGTGGTCGAGAATCTCATCCGGCAACGATGCGGCGAGCCGATTCCGGACGACGCGACCCGGCAGCTGGAGCTGGCGGTCAAGGCTGTGTTCTCGTCATGGGACACACCGCGTGCCCGGACCTACCGCGAACTGCATGACATACCGCACGATCTCGGCACGGCCGCGATCGTACAGACGATGGTGTTCGGGAACCGCGATGACCACAGCGGCACCGGAGTCGCGTTCAGCCGCGACCCCAACACCGGGGAGAACGTCCCGTTCGGCGAGGTCCTGTTCGGACACCAGGGTGAGGACGTCGTCTCCGGCAGATCGCTGACCCGGCCCCTGCGCGAACTCGCCGACCGGGAACCGGCGGTGTGGACCGGCCTCCTCGACGCCCTGAGCCGGGTCGAGGGGCACTACCGCGACGCGTGCTACGTCGAGTTCACCTTCCAGGCCGGGGAGCTGTGGATCCTGCAGGTCCGGCCTGGCCGGTTCGTCGGGGGGGCCGCCGTCCGCGTCGCGACCGACCTCGCCGACGAGCGCGTGATCGGACGTCACGAGGCGCTGCTCAGGATCTCACCTCGGCATCTCCAGCACGTCCGCACACCCCGGATAGCGACGACCGGGAAGGTCGACATCCTGGCCCGAGGGCTGGGCGCCTGTCCCGGTGTCGCGGTCGGCAGGGTGGCGACCACGGCCGACGGAGCGGTGCGCATGGCCGCGGACGGCCCGGTCATCCTGGTACGGCCGGAGACCTCCCCGCACGACATGCGCGGCCTGGCGGTCGCCGCCGGAATCGTCACCGCCCGGGGCGGGCCGGCCAGCCACGCCGCGGTCGTCGCGCGAGCGATGGGGAAACCCGCCGTCGTGGGGATCGGCGACCTCGTCGTCGACGTCGCCGGCGCCTCGGTGCGAGCCGGCGGGCGCACCATCGGTGAGGGCACCCTCGTCACCATCGACGGGACCGGTGGCGAGGTCGCCCTGGGCAGCCCCCGTACCGTCACGACCACGGCCGACGTCCACCTGCGTCGCCTCCTCGAATGGGCCGACGACGTATCGGGCGACCACTCCGAACGCGACGAGGCCCGGCGCCTCGACGCCGCCCACGCCGTACTCCGTCACGACTAGACCGCGGCGGCCCCGCACAGCGGGGCGATGTCGGGGCAGCCACAAAAGCGGACGCTCACCCCGTGCCGGTGAGCGCTCAGCGGCGCCGCTCATGGCCGGGTAGCGGGCCCGAACCCGGTCCAGCGCAGGTCGGGCGGGAGGTGGCCCATGTCGTTGTACAACAGCACCGTCGGCGCCACGCCGTCGCGATACTCGATCGCCGTCAGCGCCGTGTTTCCGCAGTTCAGCCCCAGCCACCGCGCCGGTGGCGCGTCGAGGGCGTGCCGCACCAGCCAGGCCACCGGATAGGCGTGGGTGACCAGGACCTCGTGGGTCTCGGTTTCGGCGGGGCGTGCGAACCTGTCGATCAGCGCGTCCGCGAGGGCCGCGCCCGCGGCGGCTTCCGCGGCGTCGTACCCGTCGAAGAACCCCGCCCACGCGGGGGGCATCTCGTCCGGCACGTGCGGCACGTGGTCGATCAGCTCGGCCGCTTCCCGCACGGCGACGCCCGGCAGGTGCTCACCGACGATCCGGGCGGACCGCACCGCCCGGGGAAGGGGCGAATGCCACACGGCGTCGACCGGAAGGTGGGCCAGGCGCTCCCCGACCAGTTCCGACTGCCGCCGCCCGACATCGGTCAACTCGCCGAACGGGTCCGCCGCGCCGTGCCGTAACACGTACAAGTGCCGAGTCGCCATTGTCAGCCCCAGGCCTCAGATCCGTACCGCATGGCAAGAGCCGACGTTCGTCCCCGCCACCCGGCGCAGGCTTGCTCGGAAGGTTCGAGCACACCGCACCCCAAGTCAGCCGAACCATCACCACTCGTTCCCTGGACGGCCCAAATTAGGATACTCACAAAATCTAAATGTTTACAACATTCGAATAGGCGGGAGGTGAAGGAGGCCGCCGGAGAGGATGCCCGGTAGCACCGGGGTGGCGCCCGCGTACGACCGTGCTCACCATGCTGCGGAGCCCGTCGCGCCAACCAATGCTGGAAATGGGGCCTCCGACGAGCTCACGGAGCTTGCCGACATCGGGGCACATGCCTTTGATCGCCATCTCGGTGGTGAAGAACGTGACCTTCCTGCCGACCAGCTGGGCGAGGTAGCCGCTCCACTCGGTGATGCCGACCGGTTCGTCGCCGCCCCAGTTGACGGTGACGGGAGGGGTGTCCGCCGCGCCAAGCAGCGCGGGCAGCGTACGCACCATGTCATCGACGTGAATGGGGGCGAAGACATCAGGGAAGTTTGGATACACCCCGACCGGCTCGTTCTTGAGGATGTTCATCAGATGGACCCGGGGAAAGCCCATGGTGTCGCTGTAGGGGACGTTCAGCCGGGCGATGGTCGTGGGGATACCGAACAGCCGCGCACAGGTGCGCACGACCGCCTCGCCGGCGATCTTCGAGACGCTGTAGGTCGGGTAGACCGCGCGCGTGTAGTCACCGAGAGGGTGGTCCTCGCACCGCGGCTCCGGGTGTGCCTCGTACACAACGGTCGACGAGCAGTGCAGGAACGACTCGACGCCCCGATAGCGCGACATGAGCAGTCCGGCCGCCTCGGCGTTGTTCCGGAAGGCCCGCTCGAAGTCCGGCTCCGCGAAGATGTCCGCCGCGAAATGCAGCACATGGTCGACCTCGGGCAGGTCCGGCAGGTCGTCCGGACCGACGGCCCCGAGGTCGGCGACGATCGGCCGTACGCCGCGGGCTTCGAGTTCGCTCTTCGCCCCCGGATCGGTGAAGCGCGCCAGGCCCCATACCTCGTTGCCGGGAACGAGGGCGGCCGCGAACGCGGATCCGATCGATCCACTGGCACCGGTGACAAGAATCCTCTTCCCGCTGATCATTGTGTCTCCGTTCGCGCGCTCATTCACACGCCTCGTACCGGCCAGAGGCGAGTCGACTTCGGCTCACGCACGGCGAACCGGCCGCACAACCGATGGAACCGCGTCAGCCAGAGGCGACCGCCCGGCCCGCGCGCCTGCCGAAGAAGGTCGAGTCGCCAAGCGAGGTGCCGCTGCAGTACCCCCAGGCGGGGATGCCGCTGGTCGTGCGTCCCGCGGCGTACAGGCCGGGGACCGGGTCGCCGTCGAGCGAGAGGACCTCGCCGTGAACCGACGTGTACAGGCCGCCGGTGGTGAAGATCGAGAACAGCGCGTTCCGGAGGTCGAGCACCCCGTACGGCGGCTTGAGCGGCCTGAGCCACCGGGCCGACTTGTGGCAGACCGGGTCCTCGCCCTTCTCGGCGGCCGCGTTGTACAGCCCGACCGTGGCGGTCAGCGCCCCTGGCGCCAGCCCCATCTCGGTCTCCAACTCGGTGAGGTCGTCCGAGACCCAGGTCGGCTCGACCACGTACCCGGACGCCTGCTGCGTCTCCTCATTGGCCGTGTCGTCGTAGAGCAGGAATATCTGCCGGTCCTGACCGAACAGCGAGGCCTGCCCGACCCGGCCCGGGTAGCTGTCCTCGTTGATGAACCGGTTTCCACGCCGGTCGAGCAGCAGCGACCGGTAGAGCAGTGCCGGGTCGGCGGGAAAGGCCGTCTGACCGGCCTCCATGTGCCGGACCGCCGCGCCGACCGCCTGGCCCATCCGGATGGCGGAACCGTCGTCGCCGTCGGTACCGGTGAGGCGGTTGCCGAGCAGTCTCGGGGAGTGCTGGGCGAGCATCGCGTCGTTCGCCGCGAACCCGCCCGCCGAGAGCACCAGCCCGCGCCGTGCCTTCACGAACGACCGCTCGCCGAACGTCACCACCTCTGCCCCGACCACCCGGTCCCCGTCGACGACCAGGCGTCCCACCCGGGTGTTGTAGTGCGTGCGCACACCCGCGCCCGCCGCGGTGTCCGCGAGGTGCTTCATCAGCACCCAACCGGCCGACTGCTCCCCCGGCTTCTTGTCGGTCATGGCCGGAACGTGGCCTCGTGGGGCGGGCGCCGCGATGTCCGCGAACGGATAGGCGTTCTCTCCGCCGGTGAACATCAGCCCGTACCCGCTCGGGGCCTCCCACGACGGCTCGGTCCACAGCCTCGGCTCGAACGGCACGCCGCACCGCACCAGCCAGTCGAAATGCTCAAGGCTGTTCTCGCAGTACACGGCCAGCTTGGCCTCGTCCGGGTCCGGGCCGGTGGCCGCTCTGAGGAAAGCGAACATCGCCTCCACGGTGTCCTCGACGCCGCAGGCCCGCTGGATCGGCGTTCCGCCACCCAGGTAGAGGGACCCACCCGCCATCGCGGTGGCGCCACCCCAGCCACCGGCCGCATCGACCGCGTGGACATCGGCGCCGCCGGCCGCCGCCTCGATCGAGGCACTCGCCCCGGCCGCCCCGAAACCGACGACAAGGACATCCGTCTCCAAAGCCCAGTCTCCGACCTCGGATGCCTGGATGGGAGCCACCGAACTCACACCACCACCGCCTTGGCGGCAGGGAGCACAAGATCCATGATCAGCAAGCTCGACACTCCTTCTGGATGAGGTTGCGTTGTGCGAGGAACAGTACGAAGCAGTGGCGGTGACACGGATGCGGATCCCGGTGAGTGGGAGGCGAGAATCGGGACCACCGCGGTCGTCCGGCCTGTTCCCTCGCAGCGGAAGGCTGAGCACACCGGAACCGGGTCGTTGATGTCGATGGCTCGGTCTCCAGACCGATCGTGCCGAGCGAGAGGTCGGCGGAGCTCACGGGCCACCGTCCAGCCGACGTCCTTGGTCCGTGACGGGAGTGCTCCTGCAACGCAGGCGCTGCGTCAGGTGTCGTCGAGCCCCTCATGAACTCTCGGTGAGTGGGAGGAGCGGTGGCCGTTTTCTCAGCGGAGTACCTAGCATCACGCCCCAGCGGCGACCGGGTGTCGCATCCGTGGGTGTCCCCGCGGGGTTCCTCATCGAAGAGAAGGCGGAGATCACCGATGACGACAGTCGAGATCGCACCGAAGGTGAGCCGTGGCGCCTACGAGCTGACCTACCGCGAGGCCGGTACCGGACCCGTGGTGGTCATGCTGCACGGTTCGGGCCCCGGCGTCTCCGGCATGTCGAACTTCGCCGCCAATCTGGCGCCGCTGGCCGAAACGTTTCGGACGATCGTCATTGACATGCCCGGTTTCGGCGACAGCCCCGAAGTTCCCTATACCCGCCCGTATCCGGAGCACGCGGCCGACGCCGTCGTCTCCCTGCTCGACGACCTGGGCATCGCCAAGGCCCACCTGGTCGGCAACTCGATGGGAGGCTTCGTCGCGCTGGAGACCGCGTTCGCCTACCCCGACCGGGTCGATCGGATGCTCATGATGGGCCCCGGCGGGATCGCGGCCGAGATCTTCTCCCCGCCGATGTCGGAAGGGGCTCGACGGCTGTTCGATTTCGTCGCCTCTCCCTCCCCGGCCGCCATGCGGGCGTGGGTGGACACCATGGTCTCCGACCCGGCCGGCGTGTCCGACGAGTTGATCCGGGAACGCGCCGACCGCGCACTCGCGCCCGGCGCGATCGACCGGATGCGCAACATCTTCGGCAGCCTCGCCATCCCTTCCGTCCACGGTCCGATGTGGACGCGAACCGGGCAGATCCACCACCGCACCCTTGTCACCTGGGGGCGTGACGATCGGATGCTGCCGCTGGAGGGAGCCTTCTTCGCCACCCGGCGCATGCCCAATGCCGACCTGCACATCTTCTCCAACTGTGGCCACTGGGCCCAGGTGGAGCGCAAGGCGGCGTTCGAGGCGCTGGTCCGCGACTTCTTCACCGCGGCCTGATCCGAGCACCGCGCACCACACGCAGAAGCAGGGACCCACCATGTACCCAACGCATCCCGTCCTGGACGCCATCGCCGACTTCTCCGACGAGCTGCGCCGCCTCGAAACCGAGTCGTCCGAGCTGCGCAGGCTCTCGCCCGAGGTGGTGAAGAGGTTCCGCGAGATCGGCGTCATGCGGATCATCCAGCCTGCCCGCTACGGCGGCTACGAGGCCGACCCCCGCGTATTCAACGAGGCGATGTACGCGATCTCGCGTGCCTCCGGTTCGGCCGGCTGGGTCACCGGCGTCGTCGGAGTGCACTCCTGGCACATCGGCCTGTTCCCCGACAAGGCGCAGAAGGAGGTGTTCGGCGTGGACCCGGACACCTGGATCAGCTCCTCCTACGGCCCGGCCGGCACGGCGAAACAGGTGCCGGGCGGGCACGTGCTGACCGGCCGCTGGAGCTTCTCGTCGGGCAGCGACTACTGCGACTGGGTCCTGGTCGGCGGCCTCGTCACAGACGGCGCGGGCGGCCCGCCCGAGTACCGGCATTTCCTCCTGCCGCGCTCCGACTACGAGATCGTCGATGTCTGGCACGCGTCCGGACTCGTCGGCACCGGCAGCAATGACATCGTGGTGACCGAGCAGTTCGTGCCGGAGCACCGCTCGCTCAACGTGTCGGACACCCTTGAGCGCAACGTCCCGGGCAAGGAGGTCAACACGGGCGCGCTGTTCAACATGCCGTGGTTCGGAGTACTACTGAACTCGGTCGTGGTACCGCTGATCGGCATCGCCTCATCCGCGCTGGACGAGGCGTTGCAGGTGCACCGCGACAAGTTCGCGGCCAACCCGAGAACGATGCCCGGTGATCTCACGCTGACGCGGTTCGCGGAAGCCTCCGGCGAGATCGACCTCGCTCGGGACATGTTGCTGCGCAACCTCGGTGACCTCTACGAGACCGCTCTCCGGGGCGAGGACCCGACATCCGCACAGCGCATGCGCGGCAAGCGCGACCACATGATCGCGGTCGGAATGGCCGTCGCGGCCGCCGACAAGGCCTACCAGAGCGGCGGGCCGCGGTCGATCAAGACCACCAGCCTGATCCAGCAGCTCTGGCGCGACGTGCACGCCGGCGAGCACCACGCCATGAACCTGCCCGACGGGACATACCCCGTTTACGGCCGCTACCTGGTCGAAGGCGACGCGCTGCTGCCGAGCATTCCCGGCGCCTACTGATCCGAGCAGGTCCTACCCGAAAGGGATGCCACCACAATGCCCATCCATTCACTCGGCTACCTCCGCATCAACGTCACCGACGTCGAGAAATGGCGCACGTTCGCGGGTGAGTTCCTGGCCCTCCAGGAGGTGCCCGGCCCGACCGAGGGCGCACTCCACTACCGCATCGACGATTTCCAGCACCGGCTCGCCCTGATCCCCGCCGAGAGTCCAGGCCTGCGGGCAGCCGGTTTCCAGGTCACCCACGCCCGGGACCTCGAGACCGCGATCCAGAAGCTGGAGGCGGCCGGCGTCACCGTCGCCCGCGGCGGCAAGGAGGACTGCGAGGCCCGCCGGGTGAGCGGTTTCGCCGCCTTCACCGACCCGAGCGGCAACCCGATCGAGCTCTTCCACGGACCGAGATTCGATCATTCCGAGGTGCGGACCCCCGGCGTGTCGAGGTTCGTGACCGGTGACCTGGGGATGGGGCACATCATCCTCAACGTCACCGACGTCGAGGCCGCCTACGCCTTCTACGTGGACCTGCTGGGTTTCACCGAGCGCAACACCACCGAGACACCCGCCGGCATGCTGTACTTCCTGGGGTGCAACGCCCGCCAGCACACGCTCGGGCTCGCGCCCTCATCCGGTCCTGGCCTGCTCCACTTCATGTTCGAGGGCGGCAGCCTCGACGACGTGGGCCGGGCGCTCGACCGCGCGTACGACCTCGGGGTCCCGATGATGCAGTCGTTGGGCCGGCACACGAACGACCACATGGTGTCGTTCTATGTCTGGTCCCCTGACCTGCACGCCGTCGAGTTCGGCTATGACGGTGACCGGGTCGGCATCGACGCCCCCAGCTACGACATCACGGAAGGCGCGTTCTGGGGGCACCGCTTCACTCCACCGCCCGCGCCTTCGGCCTGATCGGGTCGACCGGCGGCGGCCGGACCCCGGCCGCCGCCGGCGCCTGCCTCCCACTCCCCGGCGCACGTACCTCGCACCGCTGGGCGCTGGCGTGTCGAGCACGCACCCGCTCGTCGCGGTACGCCGTAAGTGCGCCCTCGGCGACGTCTTCGGTCGGCGGGCCGATCGTGGACGAGGAGTTCGGTGAGGTGCGCCGCGAGGACGGCACCGCGATCCGCGGCCTGTACGCCGCCGACCGCGATGCCGCCCGAACTCGCTCGCTCCGCTAAGTCGGCGGGCTTTCTCTCGCCGGCCGTGTCCTCATCGCCACGGCGGCCGGCCGTCTGAATCCGTGACGCTTTCGGGGCGGTTCAGGCCCCCGCCCGGGCCGATCCGTGGTCAGCTCCAGTCCCACTTGTGGCCCCAGTAGCTGTCGGCGGTGATTTCCTCGGCGGTGTAGGAGGTCTCGTCGACGAGCATCCCTTCGCAGCCGACCTCAAGGTCCCACCGGCCGGGGGTGCGCACGTAGAAGGAGACCATCTTGTCGTTGGTGTGCCGGCCCAGTGTCGAGGAGATATGGTAGCCGCCCGCCGTGACGCGGTCGAGGGCCTGGCCGACCTCGTCGAGGGTCTCGCACTCGACCATGATGTGCACCAGCGCCGGCGCCTTGAGGTCCGGGGTCGGCATGATCGCCAGGCTGTGGTGCCGGGCGTTGACTCCCATGAACCGCAGCCGGATCGGACCGTACTCGGGCGGCGCCGGGAGGCGGAAGGCCCCGCGGGGCAGGAAGCCGAGGGTCTCGGCGTAGAACCGGTGGTCGCCGTCCAGGTCGCTCACCGGCACCACCACGTGGCCCAGGCCGAGCCGCCCGGCGACGAAGCGGTTGCCGAACTTCGTCGCGATCGGGCTGTGGTCCAGCGCGGGACCGTGGAAGACCTCCAGCGGAGTTCCGCCCGGGGTCTGGAAGGCGATCCCCGCCTCGATCCGGCGGGTGTCGGCGTCCTCCAGGGACAGCGGCTTCGTCGCGATCCCGGCCGCCTCGACGGCCGACTGCACACGCCGCAGCGCCAGGTGGTCGCGGACCTCCCATCCGACGGCCTCCACCCGATCCTCCTCGCCGGGCAGCAGCACGATGCGGGCGTGCCGCTCGTCCATGCGCAGGTACAGCGCGTCGGATTCGGGGCCGGTGCCTTCGGCGAATCCGATCGTGTCGAGGGCGAACGCGCGCCACGCGTCCAGATCCGTGGCCCGGACCCGCACGTAGCCCAGCGAGCTGATGTCGGTCATGCCATCTCTCCTGAATCGGTTGAGGGGTTGGTCGAGGTCGTCCGGTACGGGGATCAGATCAGCGCGCGCAGCGCGCCCTGCGGCTCGACACCCATCTGGGTCAGTGCCGTCGCGTGGTAGGTGTTGCCGGGAATGTGGATGGCGTGCTGCAACCCGACGTGCGCGTCGCGCCAGAACCGCTGCATCGGGTTGTTGCGGCGCACCGCGTTGCCGCCGGACCGCGCGAAGATCTCGTCGACCGCCGACACCGCCCGCCACGCGCAGCGAACCTGGTTGCGCCGGACCAGTGCCCGATCCGCGAAACTGATCGGCTTTCCGGAGTCGGCGAGGTCGTAAAGCCGGCTGATGCCGTCGAGCAGTTGCAGCCGCGCGGCCTCGATCTCGGACGCGGCCTCGGAGATCGCGTACAGCGTGTACGGGTCGTCCTTCACCTTCGTGCCGGAGGCCGTCACCCGGTCCCGCTGGTAGTCCAGGTGCGTGGCGAGCGCGCCCTCGCAGATACCGATCACCGCCGAGGTGATGCCCAGGGGGAACATCGACCAGAACGGCAGCCTGTACACCGTCTCGGTCCGGCCGGCCCGCTCGGCCGCGACCTCGCCCTCGGCGACCTCCGCGGCGTCGATCGTCCGGTAGGCGGGGATGAACGCGCCGTCGACGATGACGTCCTTGCTCCCGGTCCCGCGCAGCCCGATGACGTCCCAGGAGTCCTCGACGATCGTGTAGTCCGAACGGGGCAGCACCACGTGCAGTCCCTTCATCGGCTGCGCGGGCTTGCCCTCGGCGTCCCCGAGCAGCGCGCCGAGGAAGATCCAGTCGCAGTGGTCGGTGCCCGAGGAGAACTGCCAGCGGCCCTTGAGGATGTACCCGCCGTCGGTCGGCGTCGCCACCCCGCTGGGCATGTACGGCGAGGCGATCCACGTGTTCGGATCGGAGCCCCACACCTCCTCCTGCAGCCTGCGGTCGCACAACGCCATCTCCCACGGGTGCACCCCGCCGACCCCGCACACCCAGCCCGTTGAGCCGCACGCCTTCGCCACCGCCATCACCGCCTCGGCGAAGTCCCGGGGATGCGCCGCGTATCCCCCGAAGTCGGTCGGCTGCAGCAGCCGCATCACTCCGGCCTCGCGGACCAGCTTCACGCTCTCGTCGGACAGCTTGCCCAGGCGCTCGGTCTCGTCCGCGACCGCGGCCAGCCGACCGGCGATCTCCTCTACTCGGGAAACAACTTCATGCGCCATCAAGGCACCTCCGGACTGAATCTGAGAGGGTGGCAACTCGCCGTTTCTGCGGCGGCTCGCTGACGCTAAGCCGCTTTCGACCACCGGGTCCACGTACATCCCGCTGGCCGGGACTGCGCGGGGAGTGCGGTGGGCGGGCCCGTCGTCCGCGGCGG
Source organism: Streptosporangium sp. NPDC049644 (assembly GCF_040675205.1). Taxonomy (NCBI): domain Bacteria; kingdom Bacillati; phylum Actinomycetota; class Actinomycetes; order Streptosporangiales; family Streptosporangiaceae; genus Streptosporangium; species Streptosporangium sp. NPDC049644. The sequence continues at coordinate 30,394 of NZ_JBFAOJ010000046.1, forward strand.
GAACATGTCGGCGCGCATCACGCGGCGCCGGGAAAAGCGGAGCTCAGCCGCCGTTTCGACGCGGGCGGCGGCCGTGGGCGAGTGGTGGCCCGGACAGCGCCGGCAGCGGGGTTCCGCTCACCGGGACGTGGCGGCGGACGGGTTCCGGGCGCGGCGACGGGCGGTGGGAAGCCGCCCGGTCACCGATTTCCGGGGTACGGCGCGAGGAGCAGCCGCGCGGCCAGCCGGATGTCGGCCGCCGCCCTCTCCGGGGTCGTCTGGCCACTGAGGGTCGAGACCAGCGTGCCCCACCAGCAGTGCGTGAGCAGCCGCACCACGCTCAGATCCTGCCTGTTCGGCTCCTCCGCCCCGATGATGCGCAGAAGAATGCGGCCGAGCTCGGACTCCGTCGGTTCGACCTCGTCCATCGTCGCCGTCACGTATATGGCGCTGCTGGCCTGGAACATCGCGGCGGCCAGCATCGGCCGCAGCAGCAGATGGCGGCTCAGTCCCACCAGGAGGCCGGTGACCTGGTCGACGAGGTCCTCGTCCTCGCCGGGGCGCCGGCTTTCCTGGAAAGCGCTGATCTCCGCATGGAAGACCGCGGCGAACAGCGCATTCTTGGAGGGAAAGTACCGATACAGGGTCGCGATCGCCACATCGGCGTCCTTGGCGACCTCGTGCATCTGCACCACGTCGATCCGCTTGCGGGCGCCGAGCGCGGCAGCAGCGTCCAGAATGCGCTTGTGCCGGGCGATCTGGCTCTTCGAGGTCGGTGACGCCGGAGCCCGTACTTCGGCGATTCTCGCCACGAATCCCCCTTGTCTGGTCTGTCTACCCCCGAGTGAACCGTGCACGGATACCGATCCCAGGATATCGGCGCCCTAACGAACATAGGCTCCACCGCGTCATCGGAGTGGAGCCCACTTCTTCGGTGCCCCCTTGTGCCGAGTGGTCGGCGGGGGCGGCCTCGTCAGCCGTCTCAGAGGTCGGGAACCGGGATGGCCCCGAGGCGGACGGAGTTCTCGATGCTGTCGCGCAGTCGCGTGCAGGTCGGGATGAGACCCCGGTCGGCATGCCGATTCAACTCGACGCACTGCTCGGTCTCGGTGGTCCACTGGACGAGCGTGTGCGCCAGGCTGTGCTTCTTGACCAGGACGCACGAACCGCAACTGCTGCAGGACACGGGGCGCACGGAATCTCTCCTCGGTTGCGATCACTGACGTTCTTGACGGTGGTGACACCTCGTCACGAGGCGCCACCACCGGTCCGTCCCGGCCGATCGGCCGGGACGGGCTAGGCCGGAGCCGAGGTGACGATCCGGCCGTTGGCGATGTTGTCGTCGACCTCCTTCTGCCAGAACTGGTTGGCCCGCTCGGTGTCGATCTCGAACTCGAACCGCTGGGTCATCTCCGGCGTGATGTCCTCGACGTCGACGTAGAACTGCTCGTACCAGCGGCGCAGCTGGTAGACCGGGCCGTCCTCCTCGCACAACAGCGGATTGTCGATCTTGGCCTTGTTCTTCCAGATCTTCACATCCTGCAGGAAACCCGTCTCCACGCCGGCCGCGAAACCCTCCGCCATCGCCTGCGCCTCGTCGTCGGAGACGCCCTGCGGCTTCTTGACCATCGCACCCCACTGGAGCACGAAGCTGGTCGGCGACACCGGGTAGTGGCAGTTGATCAGGACGGACTCGACCGTCTGTCCCCCGACGGTGTTCCACAGGTAGTCGATCATGTACGACGGACCGTAGTACGCCGACTCCGAACGCCCGTCGGTCTTCTCACCGGAATAGTTCGTGCCGAGCTGAATGTCCGGCCGAGCACGGCTGTTCATGTCCTGTGCGGCGATGTGCCCTTCGAAGACGTTCTTGAAGTACGTCGGGAACGCGTAGTGGATGTAGAAGAAGTGGGCCATGTCGACCACGTTGTCGACGATCTCCCGGCAGTTGGAACCCTCGATTTTGATCCGGTTCCACGTCCAGGAGGTCCACTCCGACGTGCCCACAGCGGCGATCTCCGGGATCGTCACCTCCGGCGGGGGCGGGTTGCCCTGCGGGTCGTGCCAGACGTACAGCTGCGCGTTGCGCTCCAGGGCCAGCCACGTCCTGGTGCGGGCCCGCGGCGGCACCCGGCGGGCGTACGGGATGCTGGTGCACCGGCCGTTGCCCGCCCAGCGCCAGTCGTGGAAGGGACAGGCGATCGTGTCGCCCTTGACCTCCCCCTGGCTGAGGTCGCCGCCCATGTGAGGGCAGTAGGCGTTGAGGACGTTCAGCTTGCCGGTGCTGTCGGCGAACACCACCAGCTTGGTGCCGAATGCCTCGATCTTGTGCGGTTTGCCGTCCCTGAACTCGTTCGCCAGGCCGAGGCAGTGCCAGCCCCGGGCATAACGTGTCGGAGGCGGGGCCGCCTCGATCACTCGGATCTCGTCGTCACCGGCGGTGTGTAGCGACGTCATGAAGTCTCCCTTGCCGTCCAATGCGCCCGGGCCGAACGTTCCTGCCCGCGGGATCCTCATCATGCGAAGTCGGCGATGTGCGACACCGCCCCTTTCCCACTGACCGGGACCTCGTTTCGCAAGTCACGGCGACGCGTTCCGCGAAACACCGCTTTCCGGTCTCCGCTCTCCGGTCGAGATCGCGCGGCGAGAAAGCCCGTCCCGCTCGCCGGGAGACGAGTTGTGGGGCACCCCGGGCGCCGACACCGTGGGATCGACCGGTGCGGGCGAAGGAAATCGTTCGATCCGGGTGAACGAAGGAGACCGAAGGCCGATATGACCACTCACCAGATCTTGACCGGGCCCGGCAGCGGGGATTCGGCACGCGCTCCGGATCCGGCCCCCACCGTGGTGAAGCACCCGTTACGGGTGGTCCTCGTCGTCGCCTTCGCGACCCTGGTGACCACGCTCAACCAGACGCTGGTCGTCCCGGTGCTGCCCGAACTGCCCGGCCGCCTGGGAATCACACCCTCCGTCGCCACCTGGCTGGTCACCGCGACGGTCATCGCCGGCGCGGTGTCGCACCCGGTGCTGGGCAGGCTGGGTGACCAGTTCGGGATGCGCAGGATGATGATCGTGGCACTCGGCGCGATGATCCTCGGATCCCTGATGTGCTTGATGAGCGACGACATCGGCGTCCTCATCGCCGGGCGGGCGCTCCAGGGGATCTCCAGCGCGACGATCCCACTCGGGATGAGCCTGGTGGGGGTGGTCCTGGAGCCGAACCGCCGTGCCTCCGCCATCGCCTCCGTCAGCGCGATGATGGGGATCGGCGGCGCGCTCGGGCTGCCGGCCGCCGGGCTGGTCTCCCGGCTGTGGGGCTTCCACGGGCTGTTCGCCGTCTCGGCGTTAGCGGGTGTGGTCGCGGTGGCCGCCCTGCTGCTGGCGGTCCCGGCGCCGCCCCGGCGCGAGCGCGCGCAGCGGATCGACTTCCCCGGTGCGGTGCTGCTCACCTGCTTCATCGTCGCCCTGCTGGTCGGGCTCGACCGCGGTGGCGAGTGGGGCTGGACGAACGCGCTGACCATCACGTCCTTCCTCGTGGCGCTGGCGTCCGGGTGCCTGCTGACCCTGGTGGAACTTCGCCGCCATGCTCCGCTCATCGACCTCAGAGCGGCGGCGAGCCGCTCCTCCGCCGCTATCAACGGAGGGTCGATCCTGATTGGCTTCGCGTTGTTCGCGAACTTCCTCGGGATCGTCGGACGCCTCCAGGCACCGGTGGCGACCGGTTACGGGCACGGGCTGTCGGTGCTGATGACCGGTCTGTGTCTGCTGCCCGGAGGGCTGCTGTCGGCGGCGGTGGCCCCGCTGTCGGCCAGGCTGAGCGGGGTCGTCACTCCTCGGGTGACGATCGCGCTGGGCTGCGCGGTCTCCGCCGCCGGGTTCGCGGCCCAGATCCCGCTGGGGCACGGATCGCTGTGGGCGCTCATCTGTGTCATCGCCGTCGTCTCGGCCGGCAACTCCATAATCCTGGCGAACCTGCCCGCGCTGATCCTTCAGGTCACGCCGGAGGCGAACATCGGCGTCACGAACGGGATCAACGCGCTGGCCCGCGCCGTCGGCATGTCGGTGAGCAGCGCGGTGTTCGGCATCGTCGCGACGATTCCCGTCGGCGCCGAGTTCGTGCCGCGCGGCGCCTACGACGCGTTCACCGCGGCCGGTGGGATCACCACGCTGATCGCCCTTGTCCTGTTCCTTTTACAGCGTCCCCGTCGCACCACCGCGGCCCGGTGAAAAGGGAACGGCCGCTCCACCGATCCGGAGATCGGTGGAGCGGCCGCCGCCATGAGGGTCAGCGCCCGCCGTCGGCGCCCGCCACCACGGTGGGCGGCTCGGGTAGCGAATCCGGGACCTTGCCGATCATCGAGTCCTGCTTGCGGACCCGCAGGACCGTCGAGGCGAGTAGCAGCCCGATGACGATCAGGCCCGCCATGAACAGCGCACCCGCGTTGATGGAGCTCTCGGGGTACAGAACGGTGCCGTCCGGGGTACGCATCGCGAACTGCCCCATGATGACGAACAGGATGACCGGTGTGGTGCTGGAGAAGCCGCTGTAGCTCACCTGCACCATCCCGGCGATGGAGCCCTGCTTGTCGGCCGGGGCACCGGCGATGACCATGCCGGGGATCGAGCCGTAGGCCAGGCCCGTCCCGGCACCCAGCAGCAGGGCGGCGATGAGGACCTGCAGGTAGCTGCCGTGGTTGAAGCCGAGTTGCAGACCGCCCACCAGGAGAAGCAGCAGGCCGATCTTCATCATGGTCGCGCCGCCCACACGATTGAGCAGCTTGCCGACGACAATGCCCATGATCACCATGGCCATCGACTGCGGAGCCGAGATCATCGCGTACTCCGACGCGGTCATCCCCAGGCCGTAGCCGAGCCCGGCCTCGCTCGGCGTCAGGCCGATCATCGGAGACATCGAGCCGGAGAGGCCGGTCGTCCCGTATGCCGTGGCGGCCGTCACCGCGGCGAGCAGGATCGGCCGGCGGGTGAAGATCCGCAGGTCGACGAGCGGCTCTGGGAAGTTCAGCGACCGCCTGACGAACCCGGCCATGAGCAGCAGGCCGACGGCGAACGCGCCCAGGGTGGTGACCGAGCCCCAGCCCCACGTACTGCCGAAGCTGATCCCCAGGAGCACGATGCCCAGGCCGGAGCCCAGCATGCCGGCGCCCAGGAAGTCCACCCGCGAGGGGACGCGCAGCGGCGTCTCCGCAGTGGTCAGCAGCAGCAGCGGGGTGAGGATCGCCATCCAGAGAACGTCGAAGGCGAACAGGCCGCGGAAGCCCCAGTTGTCGAGCAGCCATCCGATGAGGAACGGCACGCCGATGGAGAAGACCCCGGTGCCGGTCATCGCGACCGCGCTGGCCAGCGGCAGGATCCGCCGCGGGTACACGTCGCGCATCAGCGAGTAGCTCAGGAACATCGTGGGCAGCACGATGCCCTGCAGCAGCCGGCCCACGATGAGCACACCGAACGTCGGCGCCACGGTCGCGATGACCGAGCCGACCGTACTCGCCAGCAGGCAGACGATCATCATTCGCCGCTTACCGTGGATGTCGGCCAGCTTCCCCACCAGCGGGCAGAGGACGGCCCCGGAGAGGATGAAGCCGGTGAGGAGCCAGCCTCCCTGGTCCGTCTTGAAGTGGGTGGTGATCGCCGGCAGCGCCGTCGACACGAGACTGAACCCCAGCGCGGTCCCCTCCAGGATCATGACCATCGTCACCATGGAGAAGACGAGCCGTGGGGTCCACCCGCCCGTCTCCACCGTCGTATCCGTAGTACTCATCGTCAGGCCTCCAGAAAAACGTGATGTTTCAATGAATCTCGGCGTGGCCGTGGACCTCGGCGCCTTCGTGGCGCAGGTCCCGGCGGGGGATGCTGTTCCTCCTTGGCACCACGCGGACACCGCGGTGTCACGCACGTTTTCCGGTCGATGACGGACCGCAGGTCCCCCACGGCGGGGGTACGGTCATCCCGGCCCGGCGGGGAACCGCCGGGGCTCGGGGAGATCAGGGGCGGCGCGGAGCGCGACCGGCCCGTCCGGTTCAGGCCGCCGCGGCGGAAAGTCCGGGAATCAGGTCGCCTTCCAGGCCGGGGACCTCACCCTGCGGCGAGTGGTGACCGCGCGCGTCCAGGTTCCAGCCGGCCGACCGCTCACCGGGTCGCCTGCCCTCCAGGCGCACGATGTGACCGCGAGCCGTGGGGGGCACCGGGCCGGCGAAGGGGCGGGCGTTCTCTCCGCCGGTGTACATCAGGCCGTACCCGGTCGGCGCCTTCCAGGATGGCTCGTTCCACAGCTTCGGTACGAACGGGACGCCGTAACCGATAAGCCAGTCGAAACGTCCTGGCCTGTCCTCGGTGGGGTCAGGTCCGGCGGCGAGCTTGAGGAAGGCGTACGGAGCCGCCCTCACCGGTGATCCCTGCGCCCAGGCCGGCTGAGCAGCACCGTTGACCATCATCCTCGGCCTCCTGTTCGACGGTGACCGCGCCTTTCACCGAGCACCTGCGATGAGCGGCGTCGTGCACTGGCGCAGACGCTAAGCGCCAGTGACGCGGATCACGTCGGGCATCCCAATGAGCGGGACCCAATGGTGAGAAGGCGGTGACACGAATCTCATCCGCACGGCGACGTCCGTACCCGGCGGCCGGTCGGGACCGGCGATCGGCAGGTTGTTCGCGCCGCCGGCCGGACCCGCGCCCCGGTCCTGCCCCGCTCGTCCTGCTGAGCGGGATCGGCCCGGGAGCGCGGCGAGGCCGTTGATTACGGTCCGGTTACCCGGAAGACCACGCCCCCGGGTTCCGGCGGGCCGATGCGGACGGAAGTGACGATGCAGTCAGCACAGCAGCCATATGACCGGCAGACCGGGGTCGTGGTTCTCGGCGCCGGCGCGGCCGGTCTCGCCGCCGCCATCTCGGCTCGCGAGGCCGGCGCCGAGGTCCTGGTACTGGAGAAGTGCCCGCCCGAGACCGCGGGCGGCAACACCCGGGTTTCGGGCGGCAGCTGGTTCGAGAACCTCGACGCCCAGCGAGCCGCCGTCTATCTGCGCAGCCTGTGCGGAGACCTCCCGGTGTCCGAGGCGGTCATCCGCACCTGGGCGGAGGAGACCCGGCACAACACCCGGTGGATCGAGGGCCTCGGCGCGGCCGTGGCCGTGAACGGCGCCTACACCCCGGAGTTCCCGCACCTCGACGGCGCCGACTGCTACGGCGGCTACCACAGCCTGGAGGGCCGGATGGGCGACCAGTTGCTGTACCGGTTCCTCGTCGACGCGGCGCTCGCCCGGGGCGTCGAGATCAGCTACGCCACGCCCGGCCGGGAACTGATCGTCGACGGTGGGGCGGTCACGGGTGTCGTCGCCGAGTCCGGCGGCGGGTCACTGCGGGTGCGGGCCCGGACCGGGGTGGTGCTGGCGACCGGTGGCTTCGAAAACGACCCCGCCATGGTGCGCGACTACCTGCGACTCGCGCCGTGCCCGGTCTGGGGAAGCCCGGCCGGCACCGGTGACGGGCACCGGATGGCGCAGAAGGCCGGGGCCGACCTGTGGCACATGGGCAACATGACCGCGTTCAGCGGGATACGCGTCCCCGGCTCGGACACCGGGTTCTTCATGGTGCCGCCCGCGACGGGCTACATCTGGGTCGCGCCCGACGGGCGCCGGTTCGTCGACGAGACCCCGGCGCTCGGTGGCCACGGTCAGTCGCGGATTCGCGGCCGCGACGAGCTGCACCCGGCGCAGCCCGCGTACGTCGTGTTCGACGAGCGCACGCGCCGCGCCGGGCCGCTGTGCCCGCCGCGCGAGTACCTGCCGGTCGGGTGGAAGGTGCTCATCGAGGGCTACGAATGGAGCCTCGACAACCAGGCCGAGATCGATCGCGGCTGGATCCGGTGCGCCGACACCGTCGAAGGGCTGGCCGCCGAGCTGGGCGTCGACCCAGAGACCCTCGTCGAGACGGTCCGCCACTGGAACGCGGCCTGCGCCGCCGGCCGCGACGAGCGGTTCGGCCGCCGGGCCGAGAGCCTCACCCCGCTGGATCAGGGCCCCTACTACGCCTTCGAGCTGGCGCCGCTGCTGGGGTGGACCAGCGGGGGGCCGCGCCGCGACGAGCACTGCCGGGTCCTCGACCCGTTCGGCTCGGCCATCCCCGGCCTGTACGCCGCGGGGTCGGTGAGCTCCACATACAGCTGGGCGAAGGACGGCGGGTTCCACATCGCCGATGCCCTCGCCTTCGGACGGGTCGCCGGCCGCACGGCCGCCGCACCGTCCGCCATCACGAGCGATCTGGAGGAGATCAGTGCCGGTTCAGTGGGATGAGACGGCCGACGTCGTCGTCGTGGGATCCGGAGGCGCCGCACTGACGGCGGCCTACACGGCGGCGGCGGGCGGACTGCGCACCCTGGTGCTGGAGAAGACGGAGTACTTCGGGGGCACCAGCGCCTACTCCGGGTCGGGCCTGTGGCTGCCCGGCAACCACATCCTGCGCCAGGCGGGCATCGGGGACAGCGTGGAGCGGGGGCTGGAGTACTTCCGGGCCGTCGTCGGCGACCGCACCCCGGCCGCGCTGCAGGAGGCGTACGTGTCGACGGCGCCCGAGCTGGTGGAGTTCCTGGACCGCGACCCGGTGCTGGAGTTCGAGTACCTGCCGTTCCCGGACTACTTCGCGGCTCCGGGGCGCGCCCCAGGCGGCCGGGGAATCTGCCCCACGCCGCTGCCGGCGCACCTGCTGGGCGCCAGGCTCGATCAGGTGCGCCCGCCGATCTCGATCGACCAGTTCGGCCTGCCGCAGGAGCGAGAGACGCTGGCCGGGGGGCAGGCCCTCATCGGCCGGTTGCTGCTCGCCCTCGACGGGACCGGGAACGCCGCCCTGCGGACCGGAACGCGGATGCGCTCGCTGGTGGTCGAGGACGGCCGGGTCGTCGGCCTGGAGGCCGAGCACGAGGGCCGCGCACTGATGATCCGCGCCAAGCGCGGCGTGATCGTGGCCGCCGGCGGATTCGAGCGCAACGCGGAGTTGCGGCGCGAGTTGCAGGACATGCCCGGCTCGGACTGGTCGTCGGCCGCGCCCGGGTCGAACACCGGGGACGCGCTCGCCGCGCTCCAGGCGGTGGGCGCCGCGACGGACCTGACCGACGAGTCGTGGTGGTGCCCGGCCGTGCTGTTCCCCAACGGCCACGCCGCCTTCACCCTCGGCCTGCGCGGGGGCATCTTCGTGAACGCCGCGGGCGAGCGATTCGCCAACGAGTCGCTGCCGTACGACCGGATGGGCCACGAGATCCGCGCGGGACACGCCACCGGTGTGTCGCACCTCCCGGTCTGGTGGATCTTCGACGAGCGCTTCCCGAACGTACCGGGGATCTCCCAGCCGGCGCCCGATCCCGAGGAGTTCCGCACGGCCGGCCTGTGGCGCAGCGCCGACACGCTCACGGGCCTCGCCGAACGGATCGGCGTACCCGCCGACGTGCTCGGCAAGACCGTCACGCGGTTCAACGGCTTCGCCGCCTCCGGCGTGGACACCGACTTCCACCGCGGCGAGGATCCCTACGACCTGTTCTTCGCCGCCGGTGACGGCCCGAACAGCTGCCTCGTCCCGATCGAGCGGGCTCCGTTCCACGCGGTGCAGGTGGTGCTGGGGGACCTCGGCACCAAGGGCGGCGCACGGATCGGGGAGGACGGGCAGGTGCTCGACAGGGGCGGAAACGCGATCCCCGGCCTCTACGCCATCGGCAACTCGGCCGCCTCGGTCGCCGGGCACGCCTACCCGGCCCCCGGGGTCCCGCTCGGCTCCGGAATGGTCTTCGGCTATCGCGCCGCCACCCGGCTCCGGCTGGAGGACCGATGAGCACGAGGAAGATCAACGATGCCGTCGTCCGTTACCTGGACGCCGTGGCGAACGGGACCGCTGACGACATAGCGTCCTGCTACGCGGAGGACGGGACGCTTGAGGATCCGGTGGGCAGCGAGCCGCGTCGTGGCCGGGCCGCGATCCGCGAGTTCTACTCGGCGCTCGAGGGCGCGCGGCGGGACACGGAGCTGCTGACCGTTCGCATCGCCGGCGACAGCGCCGCCTTCCACTTCCGGGTGCGGACCGAACTGGGTGACCGGACGTTCGACATCGAGCCGATCGACGTGATGACCTTTGACGAAGACCAGCGGATCACCGGTATGAGGGCGTACTGGAGCGGCGACGACATGCGGGAGGCACAGTGAACCCTCGGTGCGCGGTCGGCCGGGCCGCCGTCCTCCGCCGCCAGGCGGACCACCCGACGACATAGGTCGTCCATGGCACAGGCCCGGCGCGTCGCGCGCCGGGCCTGTGGCCGTTCCACCCGCCCGTCCGGGGCCCGCCGGGACCCGGACGGCATCAGACCAGACTGTCCTCGACGGTCAGGCCGAACTCGCCCTTGCCGTACATCCCCAGGGCACGCTCGACGTCGTTGGCGACGTGAACGCTGCCCGCGTGCGCGTCCCGCCAGGCCCGCTCGATGGGGTTGCCTCGGCCGAGCGAGTTCCCTCCGGCGGTCTTGAAGAGACTGTCGATCGCCTCCACCGCCCTCTGGGTGGCACGGACCTGGTCCCTGCGGACGCGCAGCCGCAACTCCATCGGAATGTGCTCGCCCCGGACGGCGTACTCGTACACCTCGCGCACGTTGCGGTCCGTCTGCAGCACCGCCGCGTCGATCTCCGAAGCGGCCCGGGCCACCGCGACCTGGGCGAACTGCTCCTCGGCGAACCGGCCGCCGCCCAGACTCAGCCGTATCCGGTCACGCATGGCGGTGACGTAGGCCCGGTAGCAACCGGCCGCCATGCCGACGACGGGAGCTGTGATCGCGTTGGTGAAGACGGTCGCGAACGGCATCCGGTAGAGCGGGCCGGTATTCACCCTCTGGCCGGGACCGCGCAGTTGTGCCTGCTCGTAGTTGCGCATGGTGCGGTGCTCGGGCACGAACACCCGCTCCACGATGATGTCGTTGCTGGCCGTGCCACGCAGTCCGATGACATCCCAGACATCCTCGATCACGTAGTCGGTGCGAGGGACGAGAAGGGTCATGAAGTCCACCGGCCTGCCCTGCTTCTCCACCACCAGGGCCCCGACCAGTGCCCACGACGCGTGGCCGCAACCGGAGGAGAAACGCCACCGGCCGGAGAGCTCGTATCCGCCCTCGACCGGAGTGAGCCGCCCCACGGGAGCGTACGACGAGGACACGAGCACGTCCGGGTCCTCCCCCCAGACCTCGTCCTGCGCGGCCTCGTCGAACAGGGCGAGTTGCCACGGGTGGACGCCGAGCACGGAGACCACCCAGCCGGTGGATCCGCAGACCGCGGAGATCTCCCGGACGATCTCGAAGAACCTCACCGGGTCGCTCTCGGCGCCGCCGTATCTTCTGGGCTGCAGCATCCGGAAGACCCCTGTCCGGATGAGCTCCCGTACCGTCTCCTCGGGCACCCGCCGGTCCACGTCGGCTGCGCCCGCCCGCTCCCCGATCCTCGGCAACAGCGCGCGGACCGCGTCCAGGACCTCGTCACCCGCGGGAGACACGGAAGGGTCGCGTTCGCCCGGCCCGTGCCGTTCGCGCCGGCGCGCCGTACCGACTCTCATCTCCCCGCCGCGAGGGCGACCGCGATCTCGATGAGCTGGTCCTCCTGGCCGCCGACGAGCTTACGGCGCCCGGCCTCGATGAGGATCTCGGCGCCCGACACGCCGTACTTCCTCGCCTGGCGGTCGGCGTGCTTCAGGAAGCTGGAGTAGACACCGGCGTAGCCCATGGTGAGCGACAGCCGGTCGAGCAGGCACTCGCCGTCCATGACCGGACGGACGACGTCCTCGGCGGCATCGATGATCTTCAGGGTGTCGATGCCGGTGCGGATGCCGAGCTTCTCGGCGACCGCGGCGAACCCCTCGACGGGCGTGTTGCCGGCACCGGCGCCGAACCTTCGCGTCGAGCCGTCGATCTGGAGGGCTCCCGCCCGCACGGCGATGACCGAGTTGGCCACGCCGAGGCCGAGGTTCTCATGGCCGTGGAAACCGACCTGGGCGTCGGATCCGAGCTCGGCCACGAGCGCGGCGATCCGGTCGCCGGTCTCCTCCATGATCAGCGCGCCGGCCGAGTCGACCACGTACACACACTGACATCCCGCGTCGGCCATGATCCGCCCCTGCCGGGCGAGGACCTCGGGCGGTTGGCTGTGCGCCATCATCAGGAACCCGACCGTCTCCAGGCCGAGCTTCCTGGCCAGCCCGAAGTGCTGGACGGAGATGTCCGCCTCGGTGCAGTGGGTGGCGATCCGGCAGATGCTCGCGCCGTTCGCGGCGGCCTCGCGGATGTCGTCCTGGACGCCCAGGCCGGGCAGCATCAGGAACGCGATCTTCGCTCGCTTCGCCGTCGCCACCGCGGCCTTGATCAGCTCCTGCTCCGGAGTGTGGCTGAAGCCGTAGTTGAACGACGAGCCGCCGAGCCCGTCGCCGTGAGTGACCTCGATCACCGGCACGCCCGCGTCGTCCAGCGCGGCGACGATGGATCGGACGTGCTCGACGGTGAACTGGTGCTGCTTGGCGTGCGAGCCGTCGCGCAGCGACGAGTCGGTGATCCGGATGTCGAGGTCGGAGCTGTAGGACATGGATCGATCTCCCTGTGACTAGGAGCGCTCGGCGAGAATGCGCTGCGCGAAGCCTTCGCCGACCTTGGCGGCGGCGGCGGTCATGATGTCGAGGTTCCCGGAGTACGGCGGCAGGAAGTCGCCCGCGCCCTCGACCTCGATGAACACGGCGACCCGGGCGAGCCCGCCGCTCATCGGCGTGGGGTCGTCGAACTGCGGTTCGGCGCGCAGCCGGTAGCCGGGCACGTACGCTGCCACGGTGCCGACCACGTCCTTGATCGAGGCCGCGATCACGTCCCGGTCGGCGTCGAGCGGGATCGAGCAGAACACCGTGTCCTGCATGAGCATCGGCGGCTCGGCCGGGTTGAGGATGATGATGGCCTTGCCCTTCCGTGCGCCACCGATCATCTCGATGCCCCGCGCGGTGGTGCGGGTGAACTCGTCGATGTTGGCCCGGGTCCCGGGGCCCGCCGACGGAGAGGCCACACTGGCGACGATCTCCGCGTAGGCCACCTCGGTCACCCGGGAGACGGCGTACACGATCGGGATCGTCGCCTGCCCGCCACAGGTGATCAGGCTGACGTTGGGCACGTCGAGGTGGGCCCCGAGGTTGACGGCGGGTACCACCGCCGGCCCGATCGCGGCCGGGGTCAGGTCCACGGCCGGAATGCCGAGCGCCTGATACCTGGGGGCGTTCTCCCGGTGGACGTACGCCGAGGTCGCCTCGAAGACGATGTCCGGCCGTTCGGCCTGGGCGAGCAGCCACTCGACGCCCTCGGCCGAGGCGATCAGGCCGGCGGACTCCGCCCGCTTCAGGCCGGGACTGTCCGAATCAATGCCGATCATCCAGCGCGGCTGGATGACGTCGGAGCGGAGCAGCTTGTACATCAGGTCGGTCCCGATGTTGCCCGAGCCGACGATCGCGGCGGTCGCCTTGGTCACTGTGTCACCCTTATTCGAATCGAGCGGTCACGGAGCCGAGCCCGGAGAACTCGGCACGGAAGATGTCGCCGGGGCGCGCGTCGATCGCCCTGGTGCAGGACCCGGGGAGGATGACGTGCCCGGCTTCGAGCTTCACTCCGAAGGAGGCCACCTTCCTGGCCAGCCAGGCCACGGCGGTGGTCGGGTTCCCCAGCACCGCGTTGGTGTTGCCCCTGGTGATCTCGGCGTCACCGGCGTAGAGCACGGCCTCGATGTCGGCGACGTCCATGCCCGCGGCCGTCAGGTCGGCCGGGCTCATCCGGGCGTCACCCAGGATCAGGCCGGCCGAGGACGCGTTGTCCGCGATGGTGTCGGCCAGGCGGATCCGCCAGTCCCTGATGCGGCTGTCGATCAGTTCGATGCTCGGCACGACGTACTCGGTGGCGGCGAGCACGTCCTCCTCGGTGCACCCCTCGCCCGGGAGGCTCGCCCCGAGCACGTACCCGATCTCCACCTCGATCCGGGGGTAGCAGTACCGGTCGGCCCGGATCGGCACGTTCTGCGACAGCACCATCGTGTCGAGCAGATGACCGTAGTCGGGCTCGTCCACGCCCATCATCCGCTGCATCACCGGGGAGGAGAGTCCCACCTTGTGGCCGTACACCCGGGCCCCGGCGGCGAGGCGGCGGCGGATGTTGATGAGCTGGACCTCGTAGGCGTCCACCACGCCGATGCCCGGGTACGCGTCGGTCAGCGGTTCGATCGGCACCCGATCCCGCTCGGCCTCCCACAGCCGTTCGGCCGCGGACTCTCGTCGCGTTACCTCCAGCATTCGGTCCTCCAGAATTCGTGTCCCGCATCGCGTCTGTGCGGTGCGGGCGGTTGATGGATGGGGATGGTCGACGGTGACGCGGGATTTCCGTGACGGCCCTCCCAACGGCACCGGTCCCCCCTCGGTGAAAGGGTCCGGGCGCGGACGAGGTTCACCCGTCGTAGGTGATCTTGAGATGCTCGCTGAGCGGGATCGCCTGGCAGGAAAGGATCAGCCCGTCGGCGAGGTCCTGCTCGTCGAGGACCGTGTTGCGCTCCAGCGCGACCTCGCCTTCCAGCAGCACGCACGCGCAGGCGCTGCAGGACCCCTCACGGCACGAGTACGGCGCCTCCATACCGGCCGCCAGCAGCACGTCAAGGAGCTTGTTGCCCTTCGGCCAGGCCAGCGTCCTCTTCTCACCGTCCAGCTCGATCTCGACCGTGCTGCCGGGGCCCGACGAGTCGATTGCGACACCGGGCCCGGCGAAGGGGTCGGTGGCCAGTGACTCGAAACGCTCGACATTGACCCGCCGCCTCGGGACAGCCAGGTCGGCGAGGACCCGCACGGCGAGATCCATGAACGGGCCGGGGCCGCAGACGAACGCCTCCCGGTCGGTGTAGGGCCGGGTCAGCGCGGCCAGGCTGCTCGCGCCGGGCAGGCCCTGCACCGACTCCAGCCAGTGGACGACGGTCAGCCGCTCGCCGTACTCGGCGCTCAGCGCGACCAGTTCGTCGCGGAAGATCACCGAGTTCTCGTCGCGGTTGGCGTACAGGAGGAAGACGGCGCCGGCACCTCCGCGCAGGCACGATTTGAGGATCGACATGACCGGGGTGATACCGCTGCCGCCGGCCAGCAGCAGCAGGTCCTCATCGAGCGAGCCGGGGACGAACGTGCCCGCCGGTCGCAGCACCTCCAGCATGTCCCCCTCGGTGACGTGATCGCAGATCCAGTTCGACCCGTAGCCGCCCCGGGTGCGCTTCACCGTCACCTTGAGCTTCTCGTCGCACACCGGTGAGCTGCTCAGCGAGTAGCAGCGCGCCGCGCCCTCCGGGCGGGTGGTGGGCACCCGGATGGTGAGGAACTGGCCGGGCCGGTAGCCGAACCGGGTGTGGTCTCCGTCGGCGGGCTCCAGCACCAGTGAGTGCGCGTCGGAGGTCTCCCGGATGACCTCGACGACCCGCGCCTTCAGCGGTCCCGGCTGGGTCATGCTCCCCACTCCTCCCTGGCCGCGGAAACGGCCGGCCGGCCTCGCCCCGCCGCGTGCCGGGCGGCGATGTACCCGAAGACGATCGAGGGGCCGATCGTGGCGCCGGGACCCGCGTACTCGTTGCCCATGACCGACGCGGAGGTGTTCCCGGTGGCGTACAGCCCTTCGATCACCGAGTCGTCGGGGCGCAGCACCCGGCTGTGCTCGTCGCAGACCAGCCCGCCCTTGGTGCCGAGGTCGCCGGCCTCGACGCGGAAGGCGTAGTACGGCGCCTTGTCGATCACGTCGAGGTTCGGATTCCTCAGCGTGGGGTCACCGTAGTAACGGTCGTAGGCGCTGTCGCCCCGGCCGAAGTCCTCGTCCTTGCCGGCCCTGGCGAACCGGTTGAAGCGCTCGACGGTCTCGGCCAGCGCGTCGGCGGGTATGCCGACCTTCACCGCCAGCTCGGCGAGCGTGTCCGCGCGGAACGCCACGCCCCGCTCGTAGAACGCCTCCGGGATCGGCGCCCCGGGAAGGATCTGCGCGAACGGGTACCGCGCCCGGGCCTTGGCGTCCATCACGAACCACACGGGCACGTGCCCGCCGGCCAGCTGGTCGTGCACGAAGTTGACGTACGGGGCGGACTCATTGGTGAACCGCCGCCCCTGCTGCGACACGATGACCGACGGTGGGATGCACCGCTCGGACACCAGCGGGATGGTCGCCCCCGCCGGGTGCCGTACGGCCGGCATCCACCAGGCGTCGTCCATCAGGTCGAGGGCCGCACCGAGCCGCTCTCCCGCCAGGATGCCGTCGCCGGTGTTCTCCGTGGCGCCCATGCCGAAGTCGGTTCGACCGCCACCGGGCAGGTACTTGTCGCGCATTTCCTGGTTGTGGTCGAAACCACCGGTCGCCAGCAGTACCCCGTACCTGCCGCGGATCCGGACGGTCTTCCCGTCGCGCCGGGCGACGATGCCGGTGACGGCGCCGCTTTCGTCGGTGACGAGTTCGGTCATCGGCGTCCGCAGCCACAGCGGGATCCGCGCGTCCTTCAGCGCCATCCGCAGCCGGGCGACGAGCGCGCGCCCGCCGGTGGACATATGGCGGCGGCGGAACAGGTTCGACGAGACCCGCCAGGCGGCGACGATCGACGCCCGGCGACCGCTCCAGGTGCGCTTGACCATGGCCAGGTCGTGGTAGTCCTTGCTGGTGACCCACAGGCCCAGCGGGCCCTTCATTCCGTTGGGGCGCTGGTACTTCTCGTCCTCGCCGAGCTTTCGGGTGTCGAACGGGATCGGCTCGATCGACCGGCCCAGCGGCCTGCCGCCTTCGAACTCGGGGTGGTAGTCGGCGTAACCCCTGGTCCAGAAGAACCGGATCCACCTGCTCCTGCCGAGCAGTTCCATCGCGGCCGGGCCGTTGTCCACGAACGCGTCGAGCCGGGCCGCGGGGACCCTGCGCTCGGTCAGCAGATCAAGGTAGCGGCGGATGGACTCGCGGCTGTCGTCGTGCCCCTCGGCCCGCAGGGTGGGATTGTTGGGGATCCAGATGCCGCCACCGGAAATCCCGGTGCTGCCGCCGAACGCCGCGCCCTTCTCGACCACCACCGCGGACAGGCCGCTGTCGTGCGCGGTCAGCGCCGCCGTCATGCCGCCGCCGCCGCTGCCCACGATGACCAGGTCGAACTCGTGGTCCCACTCGCTCACCGCTCGTCCTTCCTGGTCAGGAAGGCCAGCACGACGCTCTCCCAGGCGGCTTTCTGCTCGATCATCACCCAGTGACCACAGTCCGGGAAGATGTGCACCTCGACGTCGGGAATGGACCGCATCGGCAGGATCGCCATGTCGACCGGGCTGACCCGGTCGTCGCGGCCCCAGGTGATCAGTGTCTTGGCCTTGATCTTGTGCAGCATCGCCCAGTACGGCGGGGCGTCCGAGGCCGCCGCGGCCGCGGCGCCGGCGGCGAACGCCGCCTTGCCGTACATCCGGCGGGCGCCTGCCAGGGTGGCCGGTTCGGTGGCCAGCGCCCAGCGCTCCTCGATCAGCTCCTCGGTGACCAGGGACCGGTCGTAGACCATGGAGTCCAGCCACTGGACGAGCCGCTCCCGGGTGGGCTCCTCGGTGAAATCCATGAGCAGCTTGATGCCCTCGCCGGGGCCCGGGCTGAACAGGTTCCTGCCGACGCCGCCGATGGTGACCAACCGGCGCACCCGGTCGGGATGGGCCATCGCCACCTGGGCGCCCACGATCCCGCCCATGGAGTTGCCGATCACGTCGACCTGCTGGAGGCCGAGCCCGTCGAGGAAGCGGATCACCGCTGCCTGCGCTCCCGCCATGGGATGCTCACCGGTGGAGTCGCTCACCCCGAAACCGGGGAATTCCAGGATCAGGCAGCGGAAGCGCTCCGCCAGGACCGCGAGGTTGCCTCGGAAGTTCCGCCATCCGGTGACTCCGGGCCCCGAGCCGTGCAGGAGCAGCAACGGCGGGCCCTCGCCGGCTTCGTGGTAGCGCAGTACACCCTGGTCGGTCACAAGTTCCCGCGCCGTCGACTCGTAGGTCAGCTCGGTAAGCATTCATCCGTCCCGTTCATCGCGGAGTATCGGCTTCGGGGAAGGTAGCCCGCGAGAGCCGGAGAGCGGATCGTTCCTCCCGATGAGTGAGACCCGGCCCGCCTCCGCCCGGGATCGGCCGGGGCGCCGGGCCGCGCCCCGCACCCCTTCCGCTCAGCGGGATCCGGCCTCGGTGAAGTCCGCCGGAGGTCCGTAACTTCGTCGCCCGTAGCCGCCAACGGGGCGGCGTCCGACGTCATCTGAGGTGAAACGCATGACAGCCGAGACCGCCCGCCCCTCGATCACTCCGGATCCCGCCGGCGTGGCTCCGCCCGATCCCGCGGAGATGCGGCAGGCGATGGGCATGTTCGCGAGCGGCGTGACGGTCATCACCGGCATCGACGGCGGAGAGCCGGTGGGATTCGCGTGCCAGGCGTTCGCGTCGGTGTCCCTCGAACCACCGTTGATCCTTTTCTGTGCCGACCACAGCAGCCGCACCTGGCCGAGAATCAGGAAGTCCGGGAGGTTCAGCGTGAACGTGCTGGGCGAAGAGCAGTCCGACCTCTGCGGCCGGTTCGGCTCCAGCAAGGGCAGGAAGTACGACGAGCTCGGCTGGGAGCTGTCCCGGTGGGGCACGCCGGCGCTGCGCGATGTGCTCCTGCGCGTCCACGCCGAGGTCGTCGACGTGCACATCGCCGGGGATCACGACGTGGTGATCGGTCGGGTACTGGAGGTGGAGCGGAACGCCGGGCGGCGTCCCATGGTGTTCTTCCGCGGACGGTTCGGCATCGACCATGAGACGGACGCCGAACAGGCGCTGTTCGCTCCCGGTCTGTGGGGCTGGGCGGATCAGTGGGACCGGGATCGGGCTTGAGAATGACGACGGGCCGTGCGGATCACAGCCAGCCGTCGCTCTCGCCCATGGTGAGCAATCGGTTCATGGTCTCCGGTGACCAGTTGCAGTCCGGCACCCGGGCGGCTTGACGGGATCGCCCCCGCTGGCTGTCCAGATCCGGGAAAAGGGCGAGCGAGGCCTGCCGTGCCGCGTCGACCACCAGCGGGGCAACGTTCTCCAGCGGCGTACGGGCGTCGCCGACGAGAGAGATGCTCGCCACCGGGCCCTCGTGACCTCGGATCGCCGCGGCCGCACACGAGATGCTGGGGACGTTCTCGCCCCGTTCGAAGGCCAGCCCTTGGCGCTGCCGGATACGGTTCAGCTCCTGGTGCAGGGTGCCGATGTCGCCGATGGTGCGGCTGGTGAGCCGGCTTACCTTGCCTCCGACCAGTTCCTCGACCCGCTCGGGCTCCAACCAGGCGAGGATCGCCTTGCCCAGCGCGGTGGAGTGCGCCGGAGCACGGCCGCCGACTCGGGAGGGCACGGACAGGGCGAACCGCCCGCCGACCTTGTCCAGGTAGAAGACCTCTGAGCCGTCCAGGACCGCCAGATGGACGACCATCCTGGTTCTCATCTGCAGGTCGTGCAGCAGCGGCGCGGCGGCCTCTCGGACCTCGCCGTGGCTGCCGTCGCCCCCGCCGATCCCGAGCGCCCGCTTGCCCAGGCTGTAGCCGAAGGACGAATGCTCCAGCCAGTTCAGTCGTACGAGTTGGTCAAGGATGCGATGCGCCGTCGAGCGCGGCAGGTGAGTGCACCTAGCCACGTCTTCCAGCGTGAGGTGGCTGAAACGGCCGTCGAACGCGTCGATGATCAGCGTCATCCGCTCGACCATCGAGGGCGGGAGCTCTCGCCGCGCGGACGCGGCGTGGCCAAGGTCAGAGAGAGCGGTCATCACATCTCCCCAAAACTGAAATGAATTCTTGTTTCGAAATGTAGCAACGGGATGAGCGACAGGGAAGAGAGGGAGAAAGATCACCGAATGATACTTTTTGTTCGATTTGCCCTATGGGCACGGGAGCCCGAGCCCCCCTACACCGGGAAGATTTCCGCGAGGAGCCCCGGGTTGCGAGAGGCCGCTCGCTACGCCGCGGAGCGTGGCAGTGCGCCGAATCAGATTCCTGCCATGTGTAACATGTGGCCAATAAGTGCGTCAACGGACACAACACCGTCATACCTCCGCAACAAACCCGGGTAAGCAAGCCCCTCGCTTGACCGCCTCTCAGCAGCGTGTTTAGCTGAGACGGCCCTCGGAGCGTCCCGTCGATGACGGCCCAGCCGGGCCGCCCCCACTGGTCACGACACAGCGAACGTCGTTCAGATGGATCGTCGGCACCGGCGGGAAACCATGACGAGGAAGCGACCCATCTGTCAGGTAAACGCGCGGTCCCCTCGCCGGTCATGGGGATACGTGTTCGAGAACTCGTCCACGCAAGCCGCCGGCAGGCCCTACGATCATGAAGATGCGGATCGATCTGGTGGCGATCGTCGTGGCGGACTACGACCGGGCCATCGAGTTCTTCACCGGCGCCCTGGGCTTCGAGCTGGTCGAGGACTCGCCGTCGTCGACGAACGACGGCCGCCCGAAGCGGTGGGTCGTGGTCCGGCCGCCGGGAGGTGAGACCGGCATCCTGCTCGCCCGCGCGGACGGGGAACACCAGGCCGCCGTCGTCGGGGAGCAGTTCGCCGGGCGGGTGGGACTCTTCCTGCGGGTGGACGACTTCGACGCCGCCCACGCGCGGATGACGACGGCCGGCGTGGAGTTCGTGACCGCGCCGCGCACCGAGCCCTACGGGCGGATCGCCGTCTTCCTCGACATCGCCGGCAACCGATGGGACCTGCTCGGGCCGGCCTGAACGCGGACACCGGCCGCCACGCCGCGAAAGCAGGTCCCGGCGCGAACATCTGCAATAAAAGGTGCAAGCGGGCATCTAGCGGAATGCAATGATCCACTGACACGATCGGGGCCGCTGTGAAGGAGGCTTCCCCGTGCGTCGTCCCATCCCCCTGGCCCTCGCTGTCGCGGTCTTCGCGCTGTCAGGGACGGTGATCTCACCCGCCCAGGCCTCGGCCGGGCCGTGCAGGCCCGGTCAGGGTGCCAATCTGCGGGGAAGGGACTTCACCGGAGGTGCCCAGCTCCCCGCCGACCTGCGCTGCGCCAACCTGACCGGGGCGAAGCTGAACGGCGTGGAACTCATCCAGAAGGACCTCACCGGAGCGATCCTGCGCGACGCCTCGCTCAAGCAGGCCAATCTCACCCAGGCCAGGCTGAAGTACGCCGACCTGCGGGGTGCCGACCTCACCGAGGCCGAGCTGGGCCAGATGCACGCCGACCACGCCGACCTGCGGAACGCGATCCTGGTCGACGCGGAGGCCGGGCAGGCGGAGTTCCCGTACGCGAATCTGACCGGGGCGAAGCTGACCAGGGCCGAGCTGACCCAGGTCAACTTCACCGCCGCCAAGCTGATCGACGCCGACCTCGACGAGAGCACCCCCGGTCAGCTCAAGGCCCGCAAGGCCGACTTCACCCGGGCCAAGCTCCGCGAGGCGAAACTGAGCCAGTCGAACCTGCGCAACGCGACGTTCAAGTACGCCGACGTGAGCGAGGCCGAGTTCACCCAGGCGGAGCTGGACGGCGCCGACTTCACCGGCGCGCTGGTCCAGGGGGCGTCCTTCATCCAGGCCGACGACGTCGACCTCACCGGCGCCAAGGGCACCCCCACGGGCCTGACCGTCCCGCTGCCGACCTCGCTGCCCACCTCCCAGACCGAGAAGGCGGAGGAGGCGGACATTCCACAGGCGGAACCCGCGCGAAGCGTCGGTCCGTCCGTGGGGCTCGTCATGGTCGTGCTCAGCGCGGTGGGCCTGGCACTGACCGTGGTGGCCTGGGGCGTCAGCGCCCAGCAACGGACCCGGCGCGCCGCGCGGTTCGCCGTGGCGCGGCGCGGCGCCGAGGAGGACATCACCCGGCTGGGCGAGGAGATCGACCAGCTCGACTACGAGTTCCAGGTCAGCGGGCGCGGCGGTATGACCGCCGACCACGACTGGCGGCACGCGCTCGACGCCTACGAGGCCGCCAAGCAGGCCCTGTCGATCGCCCGCCGCGAGGAGGAACTGCACTTCGTGGCCCGAGCCGTCCAGGACGGCAGAGCGGCCCTCGCCCGCCTCCGCGCCCGCGTCCGCTGACGCTGTTCGGCAGGACGGCGGCGATCGGGAGCGCACGGGTTCGGGCAGGGGTGAGTCAGGTGCCCGAACCGAGGATCCGCGGATCGGAGTCACCCGGTTCTCCACGGCCGAGTCGACGACGGCGTACCAGGGCGGGCAGCCACGGTGCGACGCCGAGGACGGCCAGCAGCGACAGCAGCGGTATCCGCCACCACCACGAGATGCTCGCCGACGGCGGGGACGGGGTGGGTGTCACCCAGGGCTTGGCGGTCTTCGACCAGGCCAGGAAGGCGTCGCCGATCGGGAGCAGGCCGAAGGCGTACCGCTTGGTCCAGGGAGTGTCGAGCGGCAGGCCGGCCAGCTCGCCGTAGCCGGCCAGCGCCTCGGCGAGCGGCGCGTCGCCGTGGACCTGGGCGGCGCCGAGGGTGACCGCGGTGGCCGACAGGCTCACCCCGAGCGGGAGCGGCCCCGAGTCGACGTCGGCCGGACCGTCCAGGCCGTCGGGGTACTCCCGTACCGCGGGTCCGAGGCCGAGCGGCGAGACGACGTAGGCGTCACGGAAGCGCAGGTACTGCTCGGCGGCGAAGACCGGGTCGATGTCGATGAGGAAACGGTGGATGACGCTCTGCGAGGTCCCCCTGGCCACCTCGGCGACCTCGCCGGTGTCGGGGTCGGCCCGGTGCGGGAGCAGCCCGGTACGCGGATCGAGCCGACGGCGTACCTCCCGCAGCCACCGCTCGGCGGTCCCGGCGAACCGGGCCGGCAGCAGCGTGTCGTGCAGCCGCAGCGACGCCATCGCCACGGTCGAGTCGACCGGCCACGCCTGCCCCGGGTAGGCCGTCAGGTACGGCGACGCCGAGGCGTCGAACGCCGCGCCGAGCGCGGCGGAGTCGTCGGCGAACCGGCGCAGCTCGCCCGGATCGCGCCGCCCGGCCGGTTGCAGGCTCAGCACCTGACCGCGCAGCCAGTTGCTCCAGCCCCGGTAGAAGACGCCGTACGAGGGGGCGAGGTCCTGGCTGAACGGTTCGCGGCCGGACGGCGAGTCCAGCCGCTCCAGCGCCCACCGCGCCTCCCGCAGTGCCGCCGACCGCTCGCCGGCCGGTTCGCGTATCCCGATCTCGGCCCAGCTCAGGCCGTACAGCACGTGCAGGAAGAAGTACCCCTCGGGGAACAGCCGCTGTGCCTCGTCACCGGCCCCGCCGTCCAGCGCGGCGCGCAGGAACGTCAGCTGCCGCCGGACCCCGGCCGGTTCACCGGCCGTCCCCGCGGTGGCGGGCACGACCAGCCGCACCGCCCCCACCAGCGCGCAGACACTGACCACGACGGCGACCAGCCGACGCGCCCAGCGCAGCACCCGACGCGTCGTCGACCACGGCTTGGACATCCGCTGATCTTAGTCCGGTGACGTGGCCCGCCACAGGTCGCTCCGGGGACGGGCGAAGCCGGGTGAACCTGTGGCGGCCGGGTCAGATGCCGCTGGGGGTCATGGGCTGCATGAGGCGGCGGGCGGCCTCGGTGACGGAGCCGGACAGGGAGGGGTAGACCGCGAAGGTGTGCGCGACCTGGTCGACGGTCAGGCGCTGCTGCACGGCCACCGAGACCGCCAGGATCAGTTCCGAGGCGCGGGGGGCGACCACCACGCCGCCGAGGACGATGCCGGTGTGCGGGCGGCAGAACAGCTTCACGAAGCCGTCGTTGAAACCCTGCATCTTGGCGCGGGCGTTGGTGGCCAGCGGCAGCTTGACGATGTTGGCCTCGATCTCGCCGGCCTCGATCGCCCGCTCGGCGACGCCCACCGCGGCGATCTCGGGGTCGGTGAAGATGGCGGAGGCCACGGTGGCCAGGCGGAGCGGCTGCACGGCCTCGCCGAGGGCGTGCCAGACGGCGATCCGGCCCTGCATGGCGGCGACCGAGGCGAGCATCAGGACCCCGGTGCAGTCCCCGGCCGCGTAGACGCCGGGAGCGGAGGTGCGGGAGACCTTGTCGACCTGGATGAAACCGCCCCGGTCGAGGGTCACCCCGGCCTCCTCCAGGCCGATCCCGGCGGTGTTGGGGACCATGCCGACGGTCATGAGGCAGTGGCTGCCCTCGGCGGTCCTGCCGTCCTCCAGCGTGACGACCACGCCGTCCTCGGTGCGCTTGACGGACTCCGCGCGGGAGCGGCCCATGACGTTCATGCCGCGGCGGCGGTAGACCTCTTCGAGGACCTCGGCGGCGTCGGCGTCCTCGTTGGGCATCATCCGGTCGCGGGAGGAGACGAGCGTGACCTCCGAGCCCAGCGAGCGGTAGGCGCCCGCGAACTCGGCGCCGGTGACGCCGGAGCCGACCACGATGAGGTGCTCGGGCAGCTCCTCCAGGTCGTACAGCTGCCGCCAGGTGAGGATGCGCTCGCCGTCGGGCTCGGCGCCGGTCAGGATGCGCGGGGTGGCCCCAGTCGCCACGATGACGACGTCTGCGCGGATCGTCCGGTCTCCGGCCCTGACCACCTGCGGGTCGACCAGCCGTCCCGGCGCCTTGATCACCTCGACGCCCTCGGCGGCCAGTCGCGCGGCGATGTCGGCGGACTGCGCCTTGGCGAGCTCCTTGACGCGCCTGTTGACCAGCGGCATGTCGGCGATGACGCCGCCGACGTCGCCGTCGGGGCCGCCGGTGAAGTGCACCCCGAGCATGCTGGCGTCGAGAAGCGCCTGCTTGCGTACGGAGGTGGCGATCAGCGTCTTGGAGGGCACGCAGTCGGTGAGCACGCAGGCGCCGCCGGGGCCGTCCTGTTCGACGACGGTGACCTGGGCCCCTAACTGGGCGGCGACCAGCGCGGCCTCGTATCCACCGGGCCCGCCACCAATGATCACTATCCTCGTCACGTACCCCATTCTCCCGTATGGCGCGACCGGCCATCGCTCGGCATCCCTCTCAAAGCACGAAAGCCCCCCAAAATCGTCGTAATTCCACGAGACATCGGCGTGGCTTCGAGGCTGGGTGAGTGTCTCGCGGATCTTCGATTAGTGTTGGCCAACGTGCCTGTCTACGCCGCCTACGGCAGCAACATGGACCCGAAGCAGATGGCCCAGCGGGCCCCGCACTCCCCGATCAAGGGGACGGGCTGGCTCCAGGGCTGGCGCCTGACCTTCGGCGGGAACGATCTCGGCTGGGAGGGCGCCCTCGCCTCCATCGTCGAGGACGCCGCCGAGCAGGTCTTCGTGGTCCTCTACGACGTGCCCGAGTGGGACGAGAGCTCCCTCGACCAGTGGGAGGGCGCGGCGCGTGGCCTCTATCACAAGGTCAAACTCCGAGTGCAGACCATGGAGGGCGAGGTCCTGGCCTGGTTCTACGTGCTCGACGGCTACGAGGGCGGGCTGCCCTCGGCCCGCTACCTCGGCATCCTGGCCGAGGCGGCCGAGCGCGCGGGTGCCCCCGACGACTACGTCAAGGAACTGCGCGGCCGCCCCTGCACCTCCCTCGGAGGTTAGGCCCGGCGGCACCGCCCGACATCGGGCCTGTGGCGATGCGGCATGCCCGAAAGCATCGCGGGGCCCGGGAGAGGCTGCACCGGACCGCTGTCTCACCCGAGGTGGGCCCTGCCTGCGGCGGCTCTCCTCGCGCGAAGCAGGAGCGCGGTCAGCACGGCCGCCCCGGACAGCGCCTGCGCGGCCACCAGGGCGCCGAGGGCGGACGGCCCGACGGCCGGCGCCAGCAGCGCGGGGGCGCAGCCGAGCGCGGCGATGTCCACGCCGGTCATCGCCCAGACGAGCGGGCCCATGGGGATGGCGCCCGCCGGAGTGTCGATGACCGGCATCGAGTGATCGACGAAACCCCGCCGGGCCATCCGCAGGGCTCCGGCGGCCAGGGCGGGCGCGGCCAGCGGGCCGAACAGCCACCACGGGCCGGCGGGCAGGGCACCCGTCGCGGTCAGCCCGGCCAGGGCGAGGGTGAGCCAGACGCCGCTCAGCAGCATCGGCAGCAGCGCCCGTGCGGTGAGCGCCGCACGGGCGCCCACGCCGAAGAGCCGTGCCAGACTCGGGTCCTCCCCGTCGCGGCGCGCACCCGTGGTGCACGCCGCCGCGGCGGTCAGCGCTCCGCCGGCCACCAGGATCACCGCGACCGGGGAGAGACCGCCTGCGGCCCGGGCGGCCAGAGCGGGCAGCGCGGCCGCCGCGAGCAGGGCGGCCAGCCGGCCCGGGCGGCGCCCCAGCCTGCGCCAGTCCTGCCAGGCCAGGGCCAGCGGGGCGGACAGAGGCCGCAGGAGCCGGGGCGTCGGCCACGACAGCGGCGCCGGCCACGGACGGGAGCGCAGGGTGCGGCCGCGCCAGTGACCGTCCTCGGCGATCCAGGTCAGGGCCCCGAACTCCAGGACCGTCGTCGCGGCGGCCACCCGGCCGGCGCGGGTGGACGCGGCCAGCACGGTACGCGCGTGGACGCGGCCGAGTGCCGCCCACGCCCGCCGTACCAGAAGGGCGGTCACGGTGCCGCAGAGCGCCGTCGAGGCCGCGCCCAGCGAGACCGGCGCGTCGGCGACGGCGACCAGCAGGTGCCGCCCCGGACCGCTGCCCAGCACCGTCACGAGCGCGGCCACGATCGCGAGGACGACGAGCGCTCCCTGCAGCCACGAGTCCCAGTGCTGGGACGACTGCGCCAGCACGGCCGCCGCCATCCCGCCGACCGCCGCCGAGACTCCCAGTAGCACCGCGATGACCAGCCGCGGCGTGAACTGATCCGGCGCGCCGAGTACGCCGAGCAGGGCCAGGCCCAATCCCGCGCCGACCAGCGAGGAGATCGCCAGCAAGATCACCGCGCTCCGTCCCAGCACGGCGCGGCGCGGGAGCGGGGAGAGCAGCAGCCAGGCGGCGTCGGCGGCCGGCAGCGCGACCGGGCCGAGCGTGCGGGCGAGCGAGAGGAAGCCCGCGTAGGCCAGTGCGATCAGCGCCACCCCGGCCCCGAGCCTCGACGGATCCGCCTGACCGGCCATGGTCGTGAGTACGGAGGCGATGGGCCGGCCCAGCACCGCCGCCGCCATCGCGAGCCCGAACAGGGCGACGTACCGGTCCGACCAGCTCATCGGTGCCCGGCCACGCGACCGGACGAGGGCCCGCACGGCCTGGACCTCGTTCACGCGGCGGCCTCCAGCGCGATCTGGCGTGCGCGGGTGACCCGGGCGAAGTCGAGGTCGTGGGTCGCCATCACCACGGCGCCACCGGCCGTCGCGTATTCGGTCAGCATGGTCGCCAGCCGCCTCCTGAACGTCGCGTCGAGCCCGCGCTCCGGCTCGTCCAGCAGGAGCAGCCGGCTCGGCCGGAGCAGGGCCATCGCCAGCGACAGCCGCTGTCGCTGGCCGGTCGAGAGCGTCAGCGGCGCCATGTCCCGTCGCCCCGCCAGGCCGAAGACCTCCAGGATCGTCCCGACCTCCAGACGGGACGAGCGGTGTACGGCGTGCATCAGTTCCAGATGTTCCCGCACGGTCAGCCCCGGGTACCACGCCGGTTCGTCGCCGACGAGGATGACATCGCGCCAGAAGTCCGAATCATCCGCCGGCGGCCGATCGAAGACGCTGACCTCGCCGGACCCCGGCGGCTGGATACCCGCGAGACAGCGCAGCAACGTCGACTTGCCCACGCCGTTCACCCCGACCACGGCGACGATGTCGCCTCGGGCGACCGTGAGGTCCACACCCCGCAGGATCGGAGTACCGCCCAACTCCACTCGCACGTCACGGAGCACGATGATCGATTCAGCCACCGTCCGACCCTAGTTCACGACCACCGCCTCCCCTGGCGGTACGGAGATCTCCGGGAACGAGACACCGACCCGGCAGACCGGATCGGCGACCCGCTACCGGATTGCGGGCCAGTGCTCCGGCCTTCAGGATTCCGTTGCCCAATTCGTTTTCGATCGCCGCGACCTGCGTGCCCATCACTGGATAACGACGCCAGACGTTGCCCGGCGGCAATTAAGCAACAGAGTCCTTCAGGCCGGGGGTGAAGGCCCGCGCGGGAGTGCCCTCTAGGGCGCGAGCGTGCCCTGAACCGGGCGGTTCAACCGGGCTGGTCAGGCGTTTGTTCGGCGGCTTCCGCGATCGGCACGGGCACGACCGCCGCGATCCTGCGTCCTCGGTTCGTGATGTAGGTGATCTTGCCTCGTACGGCTGCCTCGTTCAGGACGTCCGCGAACTTCCCCCGTGCGTCGGGGGCGCTCATCTCTCCCGATTCCGTGAACGTCACGGTACGCGGATGTACCTTCACCTACAGTTGACCCGTGCAGCTCAGGTACAACTTCCGCCTCTACCCGACCGCCGGTCAGTGCGAGTCACTGGCTCGGGCGTTCGGGTGCGCACGGACGGTGTTCAACGACGGGTTGCGCGCACGCCGGGAAGCACACGAGAACGGCTTGCCCTACATCTCGGACGTGGACCTGTCCAAGCGGGTCATCACCCATGCCAAGGCGGCACCGGAGCGGGCGTGGCTGGGCGAGGTGTCGGCCGTGGTCCTTCAGCAGGCCCTGGCCGACCTGAACACCGCCTACCGCAACTTCTTCGCCTCCCTGTCGGGCAAACGCAAGGGGCCGAAGGTCGGCCTGCCCCGGTTCCGGTCGCGTAAGGATTCTCAGCAGGCGATCCGGTTCACCAAGAATGCCCGCTTCTCGATCACGGCGGGCGGGAAACTGCGACTGCCGAAGATCGGTGATGTTCCGGTCCGCTGGTCACGCTCTCTCCCCTCGGACCCGTCATCGGTGACGGTGATCAAGGACAGCGCGGGCCGGTACTTTGCGTCACTCGTCGTAGAGACGGGCGATGAGCCGCTGCCCGAGACGGCGGCCGAGGTCGGCATCGACCTGGGGCTCACCCACTTCGCGATCCTGTCCAACGGCCAGAAGATCGCCAACCCGCGCATTCTGCGGCGCGCGGCCAAGAGGCTCCGCAGGGCACACAAAGCGCTGAGCCGCACCCAGCAGGGTTCGGCGAACCGCGAGAAGGCCAGGGTGAAGGTCGCCCAGGTACACGCCACGGTGGCCGACACGCGCCGCGACTGGGCACACAAGCTCTCCACCACGTTGATTCGTGAGAACCAAGCGATCTACGTGGAGGACCTTGCCACCTCCGGCCTGGCCCGCACCCGCCTGGCCAAGAGCGTGCACGACGCCGGATGGTCACAGTTCGTGATCATGCTGGAGTACAAGGCGAAACGGTACGGCCGCCGCTTCGCGAAGATCAACCGATGGTTCCCCTCCTCCAAGCTGTGCTCGCAGTGCGGCACCCGGCGAGACAGCATGCCGCTGGACATGCGGGAATGGGCCTGCCCCTGCGGCGCCGTCCATGACCGCGACGTCAACGCCGCACGCAACATCCTGACCGAAGGCCGACGAACCGTCGCCGCTGGACGGAAACCCGCCGCTGAGATGCGGCGGGAGGCGGAGACGTTAAACGCCCGTGGAGGTGACGTAAGACCACCGCTCGCGGTGGCGGACGCCGATGAAGCAGGAAGCCTCAGAGATGCCGCGTGAACACATGGCACGGGCTGAAACCCCGGCCTTCAGGCCGAGGAGCACGTCAAACGATGACGGCTTTCACCGACACCAGCGAGTCGCACATGTACGTCTACGAGT
Organism: Streptosporangium sp. NPDC049644; assembly: GCF_040675205.1. Taxonomy (NCBI): domain Bacteria; kingdom Bacillati; phylum Actinomycetota; class Actinomycetes; order Streptosporangiales; family Streptosporangiaceae; genus Streptosporangium; species Streptosporangium sp. NPDC049644. The sequence goes on from NZ_JBFAOJ010000046.1 coordinate 60,076, forward strand.
CGCCGGATGCGACCGGGTTCCGGTTGCTCCGCGCGGGTCTCCAGCCACCGAGGTCCGGCGAGGTCAGCGTCCTTGATCGGCCACCGGCGGAGGGCCTGCGTACACCCCGCCCTCGGGACTGATCCGCGACCCGAGCATCATCCGGCACACCGACGGCCGCCACTTCCGGCACTACAACTACGAGCTGCGGGTGGACCTCTACCAGAACTCGGACACCTTCCGCGCCGACAGCTCCTTCACCGTCGTCGCCCCCTGGGCCTGAGCGCGAGGGACCGGGCAAAGGCCCTCGAAGCTCGTCCGCGATGACCGGGTGGTCGCGATCGAGGGCCTCACCGTACCCGACCTGGCGAGGAGGCACGGCCTGGCCCGCGCGATCTCGGATGCCCTCTGACCGAGCCTCTCCGGCACACCTCGTTCGCCCTCCCCGTCGCGGTCGCCCCGGGACGCAATCCGGCTACAAGTGAGCGACAAGCCGGACACCCGATCATGGCAGCCACTACCGAGGTCACCGGGGGTCTTCCACGTGGGTGTCGCCGATTTCTTGTGGGCGAGGCGGCTACGCGCCGGGCGGGCGCTGCTGCTCGGCTATCAGCCCGATCCGGCGTTGTTGCTGGAGACCGTGCGGTTGTGCAGCCCGATCGCGTACGAGGACCGCAAGGGGGTCCGGGTGACGCGGAAGATGCGGCTGCGCGGCCCGATCGACCTCACCCCGTCCCTCGCCGCTCGGGCGGGCCTGCCGACGGGGTGGCGGACGGCCTACGTACTGGAGGACACCTGGCGTGACATCGGCGGGCGGTCCTGCCTCCCCTGGGACGTGGTCGAAGGGCTGGCCCGGCGACTCAACGGATGCGCGCATCCGCCGCCCAGGCCCGGCGAGACCCTTTCCTCAGTGGTCGGGGGCCCCGAGATACCCACCCCGCGGCTGGCGGAACTCCTGGCAGAGGTGCTTCCGGGCCTGCGGTTCCACGACTGGATCGATGATGAGACCATCTCGTTCAGAAGCGAGACAAGTCCGATCAGTGTGCTTTTCATCCGGTACAGCGGCGGCATCGAGTACTCGATAGAGGTCGAGGATCCGGCCGCGCTCACACCGGACATCCTCGCGACAGGTGAGCTGGCGGCCCTGCTGATCGCCGAGGAGGCGGGTGGCACCGCCCTGGACCTCAACGGCTTTCTCCTCCCGCCCCGAAACGACCGGGGCGGGCACCCGCCGCCGTACGGGGCCGCGAGTCAGGGGGGGAAGCCGTACTCCGGCGGGAGAAGGCGCGTGCGCCGTGTCTGGGCCGCGGCCGGCGCCGGACTCGTGCTCACGCTTGTCACGGTGGCGATCACGCTGGCGGTCCTCGCCGGAACCACCCCCGGATCGGGCGACGGCCTGTGGGCGGTCGGCGAGACCACCGCCCCGGCCCCCTCCAAGGACCGGCAGATCAGGCTCCCGGGCAGCTCCATCACGATCCACGAGAGTGACGAGGACCCGATCAGGCTGACCTCCTACACCCTGGGGACGGGAGACGAGTACCGCCTCCACATCCGCGGGACCGGAACCCATGAGTTCGTCAAGAACGACGAGTACGGCCACTACACGTCGAACCCCTCGGGTACCCACGCTCTCGCCACGGCCCGCGCCTACAGCACGGACAACTACGAGATCGTCTCGATCATCGACCACAGGACCGGGGAGGTCAGCGACGTGAAGACCGCCAAGGCGCCGTTCTACGGGCTCTACCCGCGCTGGTCGCCGGACGGCACCAAGGGCCTGATCACCCTGTACGGGGTGGTCAAGGGCGAGACCGTGCCGCGCGTCCGCGGTTACACGATCATCGACATCGCCACGAAGAAGGCGTCGGTCGTCCGGGTGAAGGACAAGGACATAGGGGAATGGCCCTACTTCTGGCGGGCCGACAGCCAGGCGGTCGGCACCTGGACGATCACCAAGGACACCAGGCAGGTCCGCTTCTACGACCTGCGGGGCACCGTACTGCAGACCCTGCCGGACGTGGGCGCCCCGATCTGGGTCGAGGGGGAGAACACCAGCCCGTCCGGCACGCTGATGATCACATACTGCGCGGAGACCCAGGAGGTCTGCGTCTGGTCCACCACCGGCGACGACGGGGAACCGAAAGTCCGGATCCCTTTCGAGACCGATCGGATCATCGGCTGGTACGACGACCAGCACATCGTGGCCTGGCGCGAACAGGGCTCGGGCCACGAAGCCGTGTTGATCGACTTCAAGGGCACGGTGAAGCGGGTGCTCGCCACCAGTGCGGAGGACGACGAGGGGTACGCGCGGCAGTTCATGCTCTACACCAGGGCCGGCTGAGCGGACGAGCACCTGCCCCCGGGCCGGAAACGTCCCCCGCGCCCGGGGCGGCCGCTCGCCGGAGACGCCGGTGTGCGACGAACGAGACTGGGCGGTCGTCCGGGTCACGGGGCACGGCAGAGCCTGTTCCGTTGTTCCCATGCCCCAGGGCCCGCCGACGCGACGTGGGGACGGCGCGAGGAGCGGAACACACCTGTCAGGACGATCATGGACAGGCACCCAGGAAGCGGTACGGAGCGGACGGAACAGCACCGCCGACCGGTACGCTCGGTGAGGTGAGCAATGATCCCTATGCACTCGCCACGGACGCCGCGGACGTACTGAGAGGCGCCGTCGGCCTGGACTCCTTCGACGTCGCGCTGGTGATGGGTTCGGGCTGGGTCCCGGCCGCCGACGCGATCGGCGAGACGGTCGCCGAGATCCCGGTGACCGACCTGCCCGGCTTCGCGCCGCCCGCCGTGGCGGGCCACGCGGGCCGGATCCGCGCCGTGCGGACCGAGTCCGGTAAGAACGTGCTGATCTTCCTCGGCCGCACCCACCTCTACGAGGGCCGCGGGGTGGAACCGGTCGTGCACGGGGTGCGGACCGCGATCAGGGCCGGGGTGGGCACGATCGTGCTGACCAACGCCGCCGGGGGTCTGCGTCCCGAGACCCAGGAGGTCGGCGAGGCGGTGCTGATCAGTGACCACATCAACCTGACCGGTGCCAGCCCGATCACCGGCGCCACCTTCGTCGACCTCACCGACGTCTACACTCCGCGCCTGCGCGAGCTGGCCCGCGAGGCCGACCCCTCGCTCGCCGAAGGCGTCTACGTGGCCTTCCGCGGCCCGACGTACGAGACCCCGGCAGAGGTCCGGATGTGCCGCGTCCTGGGCGGCGACATGGTGGGCATGTCCACGGTGCTCGAGGCGATCGCGGCCCGCGAGGGCGGCGCCGAGGTGCTCGGCATCTCCCTGGTCACGAACCCGGGCGCCGGCCTGGTGGGCGAGCCGCTCAACCACGAGGAGGTGCTGGAGGTCGGCCGCGCCACCGCCACCCGGATGGGCGGCCTGCTGGCCAGGGTCGTCGGCAAGCTGTAGACCCCACGGCCGGGACCACCCCGGCCGGACCATCCCGGCCCCGGGAACCGGCCACACGCGAGGATCGGTTCCCTCCGGGGAAACACCCGGCTTTCAAGAATCACCCTGTTTGCAAGGGTTCAACCGGCGACGGGCCCAGGCCCGAGAGGTGACGATGAGCAGCGATCTCGCGGGGCTCGCCCATTCCTGGCTGGCCCAGGACCCCGACCCCGACACGCGCGCGGAGCTGACCGAGCTGCTGGAACGCGGCGACGGCGACGCGCTGCGCGAGCGGTTCGGCGCGAAGCTGGAGTTCGGCACCGCCGGGCTCCGCGGCGAGCTGGGCGCCGGCCCCAACCGGATGAACCGGGTCACGGTCATGCGCGCCGCCGCCGGTCTGGCCCGCGTCCTCGGTCCGGGCAGGCACGTCGTGATCGGCTACGACGCCCGGTACAAGTCCGACGTCTTCGCCTGTGACACCGCGGCCGTGCTCACCGGGGCCGGGCTGCGCGCCTCGGTCCTCCCCGCACCGCTGCCCACGCCCGTGCTGGCCTTCGCGGTCCGCCACCTCGGCGCCGACGCGGGTGTGACGGTCACCGCGAGCCACAACCCGCCCCGCGACAACGGCTACAAGGTCTACTGGGGCGACGGCTCCCAGATCGTGCCGCCGATCGACGCGGAGATCTCCGCCGCCATCGACGCGGCCGGGCCGGTCTCCGAGCTGCCCCTCGGCTCCCCGGACGACCCCGCGTGGACCGCGCTGGACGACGGCGTGGTGACCGCCTACCTGGAGGCGGTGACCGCGCTCCCGATCGGCACCGCCCGCGGGCTGCGGGTGGCGTACACCCCGCTGCACGGCGTCGGCGGCGACACCCTGGCCAGGGCCTTCGCCGCCGCCGGGTTCGACGCCCCGGCCGTCGTCGAAGCCCAGGCCGCCCCCGACCCCGACTTCCCCACCGTCGCCTTCCCCAACCCGGAGGAGCCCGGCGCGATGGATCTCGCGCTGGAGCTGGCGGAGCGGATCGGCGCCGACCTGATCCTGGCCAACGACCCCGACGCGGACCGCTGCGCGGTGGGTGTGCCGCTGCCCGGCGGCGGCCACCGGATGCTGACCGGCGACGAGGTGGGCGCCCTGCTGGGCGAGCACGTGATCGGGCAGACCTCCGGCGAGGGCCGCCTGGTGGCGACCACCATCGTCTCGTCGTCCCTGCTCGGCAGGATCGCCGCGGAGTACAGGGTGCGCTACGCCGAGACCCTGACCGGCTTCAAATGGATCATGAAGGCCGGAGACGGGCTGGTCTTCGGCTATGAGGAGGCCCTGGGGTACAGCGTCGGCTCCGACAAGGGCCTGCCCGTCCACGACAAGGACGGTATCGGCGCGGCGCTGACCGTCGCCGGGCTGGCCGCCCAGGCCAAACTCGACGGCCGTACCCTGCTCGACCTCCTCGACGACCAGGCTCGCCGTTACGGCCTGCACGCCACGTCCCAGCTCTCGGTCCGGGTGGACGACCTGTCCCTGATCACCGGCGCCATGACCCGCCTGCGCACCACCCCGCCGGTGAGACTCGGGGACCGCGATGTCGAGTCCGCCGACGACCTGATCGAGGGCTCCGCCGGCCTCCCGCCCACCGACGGCCTGCGCTACCGCCTGTCCGGCGACGCCCGCGTCGTCGTCCGCCCCTCGGGTACCGAACCCAAGCTCAAGTGCTACCTGGAGGTCGTGGTCCCGGTCACCGGTGAGGTGTCCGAGGCGCGGGAGCGGGCCGCGCGGGACCTCGACGCGCTGAAGTCGGGCCTGGCCGACGCCCTCGGCCTGACCGCGGGACGGTGACCACCGGACGCGGCAGGCCGGGGACCGGGATCAGACGGCGCGGCGGGGGGCGACCAGCAACGCGGTGCCGTTCCGGTGGACGTCGATGTCGCAGCCGTACACCTCGCTGAGGGTCTCCGAGGCCAGGACCCGGTCCGGGGGGCCGTCCGCGACGAGCCGCCCGCCGGACATGACCAGCACCCGGTCGGCGTAGGCGGCCGCGAGGTTGAGATCGTGCAGGACGACCACCACCGCGTCCCCCGCCACCGCCCGCTCACGGGCGACGCACATGACCTGTTCCTGGTGGCGCAGGTCCAGGGCCGCGGTCGGCTCGTCCAACAGCACGATCGGGGCGCTTTGCACCAGGACCCTGGCCAGTGAGACCCGGGCCTGCTCACCGCCCGACAGGGTGGGGTAGATCCGCCCGGCCAGGTGCGCGACGTCGGTCACCTCCATGGCCCAGGTGAGGATCTCCTCCTCCTCGTGGGCGGGACGGCGGGAGCCGTACAGGCCCATGGCGACCACCTCGGCGACGGTGAACGAGAAGGCCAGCGTGACCCGCTGCGGCAGCACCGCGCGCAGCCGTGCCAGCGCGGCCGGGCGCAGCGCGCGCATCGGTCGGCCGGCCAGGGTGACCGCACCGCGTGTCGCGGGTACGTCCCCGGCCAGGACGGACAGCAGCGACGACTTGCCCGCGCCGTTCGGCCCGGCGATCGCCACCAGTTCGCCGGGCGTCACCCGCAACGACACGTCATCGAGCAGCCGGGCGGAGCCCGCGGTGAGGGACACCCCGGAAACGTCGATCATGCTCGTCCTCCCTGCTGGGATCGGGTACGGCGGAGCAGCCAGAGGAAGAACGGCCCGCCGATGAGCGCGGTGAGCATGCCGATCGGCAGGTCGGCGGGGGCCGCCAGCGTCCGGGCCGCCAGGTCGGCCGCGAGCAGCACGACCGCTCCGGCCAACGCCGAGGCGGGCAGCAGGACACGGTGCCCCGGCCCGGCGGCCAGCCGGATGAGGTGCGGGACGACCAGGCCGACGAAGCCGATGATCCCGGCGGCCGCGACGGCGGCGCCGGTCAGCAGCGCGGCCAGCAGGATCACCCCGACGCGGACCCGCTCGGTGTCCACCCCCAGATGCCGGGCCCCGCGCTCCCCCAGCGCCAGTACGTCCAGCGCTCGCGCGAAGAAGGGGATCAGTACCAGCCCCGCCACGGTGAACAGGGCGACCGCCGCGACCACCGGCCAGGTCGCGCCGCCGAGGCTGCCCAGGCTCCAGAAGGAGATCGAGCGGAGTTGGGCGTCGTCGGCCAGAAAGGTCAGCAGGCCGACGATCGCCCCGGCGATGGCATTGATCGCGATACCGGTGAGGACCAGGGTGACCACCTCGGTCCTGCCTGCGGACCGGGAGAACAGGTAGACGGCGAAGGTGGCGATCAGACCGCCGAGGAAGGCGGCCACGGTCACCGACCACCCCCCGAAGGCGCTCACGCCCAGCACGATCGCGCTGACCGCACCGACGGCCGCGCCGGAGGAGACGCCGATGACGCCGGGTTCGGCGAGCGGGTTGCCGAAGACGCCCTGCATGGCGGCCCCGGCGACGCCGAGCGCGGCCCCGATGAGCACGGAGAGCACCACGCGCGGGAAGCGGATCTGCCAGAGCACCGCGTCGTGCGGTCCCGAGCCACCGAAGATCGAGGCGGCCACCTCCCCGAAGGGGACCGGGACGGCGCCGATCCCCGCCGACGCGACGCAGAGCGTGGCGAGCAGCACCGCCAGGGCGGGGATCAGCACCTTCCTGAGCACCACGCGGCCGGGCCGGGGCGCGGACGGCCGCGCGGGCGTCCCCCCGGTCTGGCCGCGGGCGGCGGCGGGTGCGCTGTGGGACGCCTCCGCCGCGGTCCGCACGGCGTTCACTTCGCCTGGAAGGCCGTGACGAGCTTGTCGATGGCCTGCCCGGTGCGCGGGCCCATACCGAGCAGTTCCAGGTCGTCCAGCGAAACGATCCGCTTGTTCCTGCCGGCCGGGGTTTCGGCGACGCCGGGCAGCTTGAGCAGGCCGTCCACGCCGCCGACCGACTCCAGGCCCGCCTTCATCACCAGGATGTGGTCGGGGGCGGCCTTCACCATGGCCTCGGCGGTGACCGGCTTGAACCCTTGGACGCCGGCGCCGGTGCCCGCGTCCTCGCCTCCGGCGGCGGCGATCATGGCGTCGGCGCGGGTGCCCGTTCCGCCGATCTGGTAGGTGTTGGACTGGCCGCGCAGGTAGAGGAAGGCGACCCGGGGCCTCTCCGCGCCCGCGGCCGCCGCCTTGGCCCTGGCCGCGTCGATCTCGGACTTGGCCTTGGCCGCCAGCTCGGCGCCCTTGTCCGGCACACCGAGCGCCTTGCCGATGAGCTCGATCTTGGCGGGGACCTCGTCCACGCCACCGGAGCCGGAGGGCACCATGACGACGGGGATCCCGGCCGCCTTGAGCTGCTCGATGACCGGCGGCGGACCGGCCTCCTCGGTGCCGAGGAGCACGGTCGGCTTGAGCGAGAGGATGCCCTCGGCCGCCAGCGCGCGCTGGTAGCCGACCTGCGGCTTCTGCCGCGCCTCGGGCAGCCCCGCCGCGGACAGGTCCACCCCCACGACGTGGTCGGCCAGGCCCAGCGCGAACACGATCTCGGCCACGTCGCCGGTCAGCGGGATGATCTTCGAAGCGTCCTTGACCTCGACGCTGGATCCGTCCGCGGACCGCACGGTCACCGGAAGCCCCTGGGCCGCGGGGGCCGTAGAGGCGGCCGGGGCCGACGCCGCGGGTGCGGCTTCCGCCGAGCTCTCCGTCGTGTTCCCGCATCCGGCCAGGGCGACCGTTCCCGCCGCCAGTAGGGCGATCAAACCGCGCTTCACGCTTCTGCCTTTCTGTGGGCCCGCACATCGACGGGCTCGCCGACCCTGACGTCCGCCGTACCGCGGAACGTGGCACCACCGTCGTCGAGCGGCGGCTCGGCCGGGAGACCCGCGAACTCGGCGGGCCGCCGGCAGACGGACGCCTTGGCACGTTCCAGAGGCATGCTTCCGGGCCATCTCGCGTCAAAGTTAAGGTAAGCCTAAACTCAGTTAGGTAAGCCTGACCTAACCATGCCATCCTTCGGGCGTCAAGACATAAGGCCAGAAAAAGGATGAGTCGCCCATATCACCCTTTGGGGGCATTCGAAGCACCACGACGGGCGCCGCACCGCTCACGGCGGGTGGTCCACCGGGTTCGAGGCATCGCGATGGACGGCCCGCCGGTCGCGACGTGTCGGGGCGGGCCGGAACGGCCGCCCCCTCCGGCGGCCTCGGGCCGCTCGGAGGGGGCGGCCCGCACCGGCCGTGGGAGGAACCGTCAGACGACGGAGGCGGCGACCACGAGAACCAACGCGAGCACCAGGGCGACCAGGGCGCTCGGCGCCCAGGCCGTCGTGAACCCACCGGACGCGGCGCCGGTCCCCTCCTCGGAAGGGGTCAACGAAGCCGTGCGCCTGGCCGCCTCGGCGCGTTCGGTGATCTGTTCGGCCACCCAGTCGGCGTGGGTCTTGCCCGCCATCGCCTCGGCCGCGACCTGCTCGGCCTTCGAGCGGACCGGCTCGGTCCTGAAGCGGCCCCGCCCCGGCGCGGGCTTTCCCCTGCGGACCGCCGCCGCCCGCTCACGAGCCGAGGTCTGCGGCACCCAGCAGCGGACCTTCTGGTCGCCGGAGGCGATCGTGATCGAGTGCGAGACCGTGACCTCGTCCACTCCGCTCCAGGGCACGAACGCGTTCCGCAGCGGGTTGCGGACCAGCACCCCCTCCTCGGACATGACGATCATCGGGCGCAGGCAGGTGACGAAGACCAGCGCGGTCAGCACCCCCAGCACCGCCGCGGCGACCATCGAGAGACGACCGTTGTAGCGGACGACCAGATCCACCGCGTTGGCCGCGGCGAACACCATCCAGAGCCAGCCGACGATCATCGCGAAGTTGGAGCGGAACACCTGCTTCATGGAAAAAGCTCACTTCACTCGTACGAACCCGGTCACGCCTGCCACTTGAGGCGCGCGAAACCGGGCTTGATGACGCCGTTGATGAGCGCCAGCCGCTCGTCGAACGGCAGGAACGCGGACTTCATGGCGTTGACCGTGAACCACAGCATGTCGTCCCAGTCGTAACCGAACGCCTCCGACAGCTTGGCGAACTCCTCGGAGAGGCTCGTACCGCTCATCAACCGGTTGTCGGTGTTGACGGTCACCCGGAAGTTCAGGCGGCGCAGCAGGCCGATCGGGTGCTCGGCGATGGAGGCCGCCGCGCCGGTCTGCAGGTTGGACGTCGGGCACATCTCCAGCGGGATGCGCTTGTCCCTGACGTAGGCCGCCAGGCGGCCCAGCTTGGGCTCCCCGTCGTCGGAGACGGAGATGTCGTCGATGATCCGGACGCCGTGACCGAGCCGGTCCGCGCCGCACCACTGGATCGCCTGCCAGATCGACGGCAGGCCGAAGGCCTCACCGGCGTGGATGGTGAAGTGGGCGTTCTCCCGCTGGAGGTATTCGAAGGCGTCGAGGTGACGGGTGGGAGGGTAGCCCGCCTCCGCGCCGGCGATGTCGAACCCGACCACCCCGGCGTCGCGGTAACGGACCGCCAGCTCGGCGATCTCCATGGACCTGGCCTGGTGACGCATCGCGGTGAGCAGGGTGCCCACCCGGATGCCCCGCCCCTCGGAACCGGCCCTGAAGCCCTCCTGGACCGCCTCGATGACCTCTTCGAGGCTCAGCCCCCTGGAGGTGTGCTGCTCGGGCGCGTAGCGCACCTCGGCGTAGACGATGCCGTCGTCGGCCAGGTCCTCGGCACACTCGGCGGCGACCCTGACCAGCGACTCGCGCGTCTGCATGACGCCGACCGTGTGGTCGAAGGTCTCCAGGTAGCGCACCAGCGAACCGGAGTCGGCGGCCTCCCTGAACCAGGCGCGCAGGCTGTCGGCGTCGGTCGCCGGCAGCCTGTCGTAGCCCGACTCGCGGGCCAGCTCGATGATGCTCTCCGGCCGGAGCCCCCCGTCGAGGTGGTCGTGGAGCAACACCTTCGGAGCCAGGCGGATCTGCTCAAAAGTGGGTGGCTGACTCATCTACATCCTTCCAGCGGGGAGACCTCGACTTTAGTCACGGGGACGGAGTGCGTGACGGTCCCACGTGTCTCGGGTGACGTGTTCACGACCGGTCCGTCCCGGTGCCACGGACCTGGTCGACGTCGTGCGGGGCGGCTAGTCGTCGCGGTTGGCGGTCTCGGGGGAGAAGGCGGGCAGGCAGACGGCGACGTACTCGGCGCCGTCCGGCCCCGAGCGGTAACGGATCCGCTCCCCCGGCTCGCAGGTGAACACCTGTCCCGCGCCGACCTCGGTGACGCCCCCGTCGTGCTCCACGATCACCGTGCCTTTGAGCACCAGGGTGTACTCGGCGAACTCCGGGGTCTGGGCGGGCTCCTCCCAGCCCGCCGGGGCGGTCATCCGTGCGATCGAGATCCGGTCGTCGCCGCTGTTGACCCGGCCGACGTATTCGTCGATCGTCTTGCCGCCCGGAACGGGAATCCGCGTCGCGCTGTCGATTTTGCGTACCATCAGACCAGTCTGTCACTGGTCACGGGGTGCGCCGCTCAGTGCGCGACGTCGACGACCAGCCGGTTGGGGCTCTTCTGCTCCAGCACCCGGAACGGCGCTCTGTGGTCGAGGACGATGCCCACGCTCACCACTCCCTCGAAGTCCCCCGTCTTGACCACGCTCTGCACGTTGCCGAGCTGTGCCTGGAAGATCGGCCCGCCCGTCCAGCTCGGCTTGCCCGCCTCGGTGTGCGCGATGGCGGGGCTCATCGTCAGCTGGAGGTAGGCCCCGCCCTTGACGTCGATCCGATCGCCGGAGCCGTCCTGGACGAGCTCGGGCACCCAGCGCGCCGTGTAGCCGGGCACGTCTCCGTTCAGGTCGATCACCACCCGGTCGAACCCCTGGTGCCGGCCGAACCTGGCCCCGGTGACGGTCGGCGAGGCGACGGCGGTGCGCTCGACCTCGATCTCCTTGGTGCTCGTCGGGGGCCGCAGCCCGGCCGGCGCGGCGGAGGGCGTGGCGGCGGGGCCCGTGGTCGCCGGAGCGCCCGAGGACGGGGGTGACGATGACGACGGCGCGGTCTGCGGGTCCTGGCCGCAGCCGGCCAGCAGGAAGAGCGGAACGAACGCGAGAGGAACGAGGGTGCGGTTCATCAGATACCTCCGTGGAGACCCCCGCCTTCAGGCGGGGGAGGATTCGGACTCCTGCGGAGCAGGGCAGGGGCAGGCGTTCCGCCGTACCGA